>JALUWE010000508.1 GCA_027019845.1 Anaerolineales bacterium
TGCCCCGCGAAATCCGCAGCTACCTGGCGCAATTCCTCTTCCGCGGCGAAGAAGTCTTCAAACCCGTGCGTGTGCTCTCCGGCGGGGAGCGCGGCCGCCTGGCGCTCGCCAAACTGGCACTCACCCAGGCCAACCTGCTGATCCTCGACGAACCCACCAACCACCTCGACATCCCGGCACAAGAAATCCTGCAAGACGTGCTCGCCAACTACCAGGGCACCACCATCCTGGTCTCCCACGACCGCTACCTGATCGACGCCCTGGCCAGCCAGATTTGGCAGATCGACGCCCAAACCCGCACCCTGACCGTGTTCAAAGGCACCTACACCGAATACCGCGGCCAAACAGCCCCCCCGGCAGATTCCACCCCCCACCCCGCCAGGGTCGCCGTACCCGATCGGGACGACTACCTCGAACGCAAACGCGCCCGCAACCGCGCCCAGGCCCAGCAACGCCGCCGCAAACAACGCCTCGCCGAACTCGAAACCCTGATCCACACCCTCGAAGAACAACTCGCCGAACTCTCCCGCCGCCTCGAAAACCCGCCCCCCGACCCGCGCAAAGTGCAAAAACTCGGCTACGACTACGCCCAAACCGAAGCCCGCCTCCAGGCCCTGCTCGAAGAATGGAGCACCCTCGCAGACGCGGTATAATGTCCTGACCACCACTGACCACTGAATACTGAATACTGAATACTGAACACTGGCCACTGAAATGCTCACCCAAACCAAAACCCACGCGCCCAAACGCATCAAAATGAGCTACGAACAATATCTCGAGTTGGCCCCCGATTCCCAAAAAGTGGAATGGGTGGACGGGGAGGCAATCGTCTATATGCCACCACAAACAATACACCAAAAAGTAGCCCTGTTTCTCAGCCGTCTTATCGCAGACTTTTCCGACTTCTTCAAACTCGGCACGGTGCTCCCTGCCCCCTACGAAGTCAAACTGTGGCCCGGCGGCCCTTCCCGCCAACCCGACCTGCTGTTCATCAGCAGCCAAAACCTCCCCCACCTGACCGCAGAACGCTACCTCGGCGGCCCCGATCTGGTCGTCGAAATCCTCTCCCCCGGCAGCGTCACCGAAGACCGCGTGCGCAAATTCAGCGAATACGAAAAAGCAGGCGTGCGCGAATACTGGATCATCGACCCCCGTCCCCACCAACAGCAAGCCGACTTTTTCCTCCTGGGGGAAGACCAACAATTCCACTCCGCACCGCTGGACGAAGGGGGCATCTTCCGCTCCGGCGTGCTGCCCGGCTTCTGGCTCGAGCTGGCCTGGCTGTGGCAGGAGCCGCTCCCCAACCCGCAGCTTTGCCTGTCCGAGATCATGCTCACCATCGAAGACCTGCCCGAAGAAGCCCGCCGCGCCTACCAGGCCACCCGCGTCCTGCACAAAAGCTGATCCCTCAGTCCCCCACAATCAGCACTGGCTCATCTCCGTTGTAAGCTGCCAGTTGCGGCCAGCGCCGCGCCACCCAGCCCACGGACAGCAAACACGCCACCCCGCCAGCCGCCACCGCCAGCGGCACGCCCAACCACTGCCCCAACAGCCCCGACTTCAGTTCCCCCAACTGCGGCCCGCCCATAAAAAACATCTGGTTGACCCCCACCATGCGACCGCGCATCCGGTCCGGGGTTTGCAGCTGGCGCAGGGTGTTGCGGATGATCGAACTGACCGCGTCCGAAGCCCCGATCACAATCAACGCGGCCATGGTCAACGGAAACCAGCGTGACAACCCGAACCCGACCGCGCCCACCCCGATCATGACCACAGACACCAGCAACAAGCGCCCCTGATAACGAATCTCACCCGCCTGAGAGAGTAGCAGCCCGGCCAGCGCCGCGCCAATCGCCTGAGCAGAGGAAAGCCAGCCGTAGGCCACCGGCCCGACCCCCAGAATATCGCGCGCAATAATTGGCATGAGGGTATCCGCGCGGGTAAACAGGGTGGCGAGAAAATCCAAAAACATGCTGGACAAAATGAGCGGATGCCGGAAAGTGAACCGCAGCCCATCGCGTATGGCCTCCAGGCCCATCCCCCACGGCCGCCCGCGTGCGGCTGTTTCCTTTCCCGGTCCCACCGCTCCAAGCGCGGCCAGCGACAGCACCATCACCGCCACGCAGGACGCGCTCACCAGATACGCGGTTTGCAATCCCCAGCGGTCGATCAACACCCCGCTCAACGCCGGACCAGCCAGCCCCCCCACCTGAAAGCCCATGGTCTGCAAACTGAGCGCATTGGGCAACTCGCGAGCCGGTACCAGATGGGGCACCAAAGATTGCCGTGCCGGCAGGTCGAACGTGACTGCCAGCGCCTGCACCCCCACCAGCGCGTAAATCTGCCACAGAGCGAGCCCCCCGCCCACCGTCAACAGCCCAAAACTGAGCGAGACCAGCACCATCACGCTTTGGGTCACGAACATCACGCTGCGGCGATTGAACGTATCAGCAGCCGCGCCTGCTAGCAGAGAGAGCAGGATCGTAGGCAGCACACGAATCAATCCCACCGTGCCGAGCGCGATGGGCTGGTCCGTCAGGGTGCGGATGTGCCAGAGCAGGGACCAGAGTTGCATTTGTGTTCCCGCCCAGGCAAACACGATGCCGATCCAATAAATCAAAAAGCGACGATGCCGCAATGCAGGAGGAATTCTCATGGACAGTACTTACGCAGTTGAGGCCTCACAGGAAAATTTTACCCAAAATCGATTGCATCCGGGCATCTCCATGCGCTTTGAGACCTGTGAGGCCTGGGTGCGACTTTTCAAATGCGTAAGTCCTATCATAAAATTCTCGATTACGTCCCCCAATCGCGCAGGTAAAGGAAGTCGTAGCCCACCGTGCGGTTGCTGAGCTTGGCGACCGGCGGCATCAGGCGCTTGAAGTGGTTGCGCTGCACGCGGCGCACAACGGCCTGCACAAAGGCCTCCGCAAACCCCGCCTGCACACATTCGGCGGGCGTGTACCGCTGGTCTACCAGCAGGTACAGCAATTTGTCCACCTCTTCGTAGGTGAACCCCAATTCGTCCTCGTCTGTCTGCCCGGCCCAGAGGTCGGCTGAGGGGGGTTTCTGGATGATCGGGTCTGGGACGCCCAGCGCGGCCGCGAGCTGGCGCACCTGGGTTTTGTACAGGTCCCCGATGGGGTTGAGCGCGCAGGCGGAGTCCCCGTACAGGGTGCTGTACCCCAGCAGAATCTCGGTTTTGTTGCCGGTGCCCACCACCAGTCCCCGGAAGGCCTCGGACTGGTCGTAGAGCACGATCATGCGCGCCCGCGCCATGGCGTTGCCCCGGCGAACCCGTCCAGCGTCCGGGAAGCGCTCGAACAGCGGGTCTACCATGTCGGTGATCGGCACGGTGATGGATTCGACTCCCAGGGCCTCGATCACCAACCCGGCGTGTTCGAACGAGTCCGGGGAGGAGGTTTTGTAGGGCATACGCACGGCCAGCACATTTTGCGGGCCGAGGGCTTCCGCGGCCAGGTAGCAGGAGAGGGCGGAGTCGATCCCGCCGGAGAGGCCGATGACCGCGCGTTGGTAACCGGTGCGGGTGATTTCGGTGTGGATGAAGCCGGTCAGGATTTTGCGTGCCAGGCCGGTGTTGATGGTGAGGTCGATCATGCTGTCTATGAACTTTATCTGCCCGTTATTGCCCCCGTTTTTGTAGCCACTTTTCCAGAGAACGCTGGCCTTCTTGTGAAGGAATCCCGGCCAGCAAATGACGAACTTCGATATCTTCATCCAGATCGGGCCAGTGAATTCCCTCGCCGCCGCCTATTAAACGCCAGTTCTCCCTTTCGTCCGGCGTTCCATTCAATAAACGCGGAAACCAGGCGAGAGGCACGCTTATTGTGCGCCCATCGTCCAGTTCTACAATTAATTCTTCTGCACTGACTCTAACCGTTTGTGCCCGCGCCCGACTTTCAATCAGCAAATTGTTCATACCATGCCTCCAGAAACATTTGTTCATGCTCTTCAACAAGGCGTTGGATGCGCCGAATCTCATGGGGGCGAAACCGCCCGCTGGATTGCAGACGCACAGGATTCAGCCAGAATTTCGCCACTTTATTTTCCCGTTCCACGTGAACGTGTATTGGCTCGGAGCGATCACCAGCGTAAAAGAAGAATCGATACGGCCCAATACGTTTGATGGTTGGCATTTTGCGTCCACTAATTTTGCATCATTTTAGCACAACAGGATGCTGCGAGACAGTTCACCTGCCTCCAGGCTGCCCGCTGTTGAGGATGCGCGCCATTTCGCGCTGCACCATGCTGGTACGCTCGTCACGCAGGAGGGGCAGCCGGGCGCGGGTGCGGTGAAGCTGGTTGAGGTCGATCTGGGCCACGGTGAGGGCTTCTTCGTGGTAGGGTCCCTGGGCGATCAGTTCGCCGTTGGGGTCGAACAGGGTGGCGCCGCCCCAAAAGTGCAGGCCGTCTTCGTACCCCACGCGGTTGGCGTGGGCCACGAAGCTGGTGAACAGGCTGGCGTAGGCGCGGTTGATGTGTTCCACCCAGCGCGCGGATTCCAGTTGGGGCGCGGCGCTCAGCCCCCGGCCCGGCGAGGCCGAGGTGAAGAGCATCACATCTGCGCCGTCCAGCCAGAGCAGGTAGGGTGGGGAGGCGTGCCAGAAGTCCTCGCAGATCAACATCCCGAAGCGGCCAAAACGGGTGTCGAAGGCGCGCACGTGGTCGCCCCAGGCGAAAAAGCGGCCTTCGTCGAACAGGCCGTAGGTGGGCAGGTAGACTTTGTGGTGTACGTGCAGCACCTGCCCGCGCGAGAGGTAGGCCGCGGCGATGAAGAAGCGGTGCCGCCGGTCTTCGTCCACAAAGCCGACCACCAGATCGATGTGTTGGCTGGCGTCCAGCAGGTGACAAAAGACGGGGTCGTCGCGATTGGGGCGCAGGGCGACTGCCGGAACCAGGTCTTGCAGCACATAGCCGGTCAGGGAAAGTTCGGGGAAGACGAGCAAATCTGCGCCCTGGGCACAGGCTTGCTCCACCAGGGCGAGGTGTTTTTCCAGGTTGGCGTGTACGTCGCCGAGGGTGGTGTTGATTTGAGCGAGCGCGAGGGTGAGTTGCATGGGGAATGGGGTATTGGGTAATTGGTAATTGGGTAATTGGGTAATTGGGTAATTACATCCTGGCGGAGGGCGAACAAAGTTCGCTTGCAGTCGAAGGATGGGGGTTGGCGATAGGGATAGAGGCGATAGGGATAGAGAGGAGGGATAGGGATTGCATCCTGAGCGGAAGGTGATCGCTCAAAGTCGAAGGATGGGGGGGCGGGTAACCTAATTCCTGATTCTCGATTCTCGATTCTCGATTCCCGATTCGCAGTTTTCAACCTGCGACTTGAGGCTGGCAATCGCGAGGATTGCGGCCAGGAGGAGGAAGCCCAGCGCGGCCCAGGCATCCAGGCGTTGGCCGTTCCAGCGGGGGGCGGGGTCGGCACGCAGGGTGGTGAGCAGCCACCAGGCCAGGGCAAGGGCCAGAAAGCCGAAACTGGCAACCCGGCCAGGGTAGGGCTGCCCGGCCCGGGTGCGCGCCCAATCGTGGGCGATCAGGATCAGCAGGGAGAGCAGCGCGCCGAGCGGTTGCAGGGGCCAGCGCGGGGCCAGGTTGCCCCACTCGTCCACCGCGGGGAGGGCGTACCAGGCTTCCGAGGGTTGGCCGTACGCGCAGCCATCCAGCCAGCAGCCCAGCCAGGCCGCCAGGCTGATACTGGCAAAAAGCGGTACAAGAACATCCGCGGTTTGGAGCAGCGCATTTTTTTGCAGCCACGCCATCGCCATCCACACCAACAGCCCGCCGAGGGCCGCGCCAGGCCAGGAAAGGCCACCGAGGGGCAGGGCAAGGATTTCGTTGGGATGTGCCCGGTAGTAGGCCGCGTACACGGCCACGAACGCCAATCTGCCGCCGATCAACCCGCCCGCCAGGACAGCCAGGCCAAGCACGACCCGCGGCCGCGCGGCGCGCGGTTCCGAACGCCAGGCAAGCCATCCCAGCCCCAACGCCGCGCCCGCTCCCAGCAAGAGAGAGAACGCATACACCGGGATGTAGCCAGGCAGATAAAAAGCAATTGTCACAACCCAATGATACCATTTTTGTTGGCCGGTTCGTTGGTTGGTTTGTTGGTTCCTGGGCGGTACGTTGGCCTTACTCCTTACTTCCTACTTCCTACTTCATACTCCCTACACCGTCCCCCATTTCATGTATAATGTGCCTATGACCATTGCCGAACTCTTGCTCCAGCCAGACATCGCTTACCTGCTGCTGGTAGGCGGCTTTCTGCTGACGCTGATGGCGTTGCTAACACCGGGGACCGGCGTCTTCGAGGTGGCCGCGCTGTTCGTGCTGCTGCTGGCCGGTTGGGAGGTGTACAATCTGCCGATCAATGGGTGGGCACTGGGCGTTCTGCTGGTCGGTGTGATACCATTCTGGCTGGCAGTGCGCCGGTCGAATAACCGGTGGTATCTGGCGCTCTCCATTCTGGCGCTGGTGATCGGTTCGGTGTACCTGTTTCGAGGGGAAGGCCTGCGCCCGGCGGTCAATCCCGTTCTGGCAGTGGTTGTCTCCTCCCTGACCGGTATTTTCATGTGGATCGTGACCGCCAAAACGCTGGAGGCGCAGTTGAGCACCCCTACACATGACCTGGGGGGGCTGATCGGCGCGGTCGGTGTGGCAAAAACCGATATTCACACCGAGGGGACGGTTTTCGTCAACATGGAAGACTGGAGCGCGCAAAGCGAAGAACCCATCCCTGCCGGAAGTGAAGTGCGTGTGGTCGGGCGGCAGGGTTTGATTTTGGAAGTGGAGCCAATCCGTTCTGAACATTAACCAATTTTCGAGGAGGTCAACATGCTGTACTCTATCTTAGCGCAAACGGGGGCCGCATCCGCGGGCCTATTGCTCTGCCTGGTGGGCGGTGCAGTGCTG
>JALUWE010000509.1 GCA_027019845.1 Anaerolineales bacterium
GGCGGTGATGTACATGCGCCGGATGCGCCGCGCCAGGTCGGGGGTGAGATTCAGGTCGGGCAGGCGGATGGCGCCCCGCTCGAAGTCGGCGCGGCCGCCGATGGTGTCGGTGAGGGAACGCGCCTGTTCGTGAATTTCTTTGTGCATGAAGTGGCGGTATTCGCCCTTTTCCGCGGCCACCGGGTCCCAGGCGATTTTTTGAATCTGGTACTCGACCGGCTCGCCGTCCAGCGTTTGAACGCTGAGGCCTTCACGGGTGACGACGGCCATCTGGCGGGAGTCGAGGAAGGTCATCTCGCGGGTGTGTTCCAGGATGGCGGGGATGTCGGAGGCGACGAACATTTCGCCTTCTCCAAAGCCGACCGCGACCCCGCCGGAGTGCCCGATGCGGGCGGCGATGATTTTGTCGGGTTCGCGGGTGGATATGACCACGATGGCGTGCGCGCCTTTGATGTGACGCAAGGCGCGGCGGGCGGCCTCGGCCAGGTCGTATTGGGAAGAGAGATAGCGTTCGATCAGGTGGACGATGGTTTCGGTGTCGGTTTCGGATTTGAAGACCGCGCCTTCGGCTTCCAGTTCGTCTTTGAGTTCCAGGTAGTTTTCCACGATGCCGTTGTGCACCAGGACTACTTCGCCGGTCATGCCCATATGGGGGTGGGCGTTGGTGGCGTTGGGCGCGCCGTGGGTGGCCCAGCGGGTGTGCCCGATGCCTACATGGCCCTTGATCGGATCGCCGTTGACCAGAGCTGCCAGGCGGGAGAGTTTGCCCGCGTCACGGCGCACTTCGATATGGCCGTTCTGCAACACGGCCAGGCCCGCGGAGTCGTAGCCGCGGTATTCCAGGCGTTTGAGGCCATTGAGTATGATCGGGGTGGCGTCACGCGGCCCGATGTATGCAACTATTCCGCACATGGGGGGTCCTCCAGTGTTTTGAAATGGGGTGAGGGGGTGTTGGGTGTTGGATATTGGGTATTGGGTATTGGGTATTGGATATTGGGTATTGGGTATTGGATATTGGGTACTTTGAGCGTTGTAACGCGCCCATTGACCAACACACCCAGCGACCAACTTACCGTTTACATCCGCCACTGACCGTCTTTTTGCCCGCACGGTTGCCCGCGCGGTGTTGTAGGCGGTCTTTTTTTACTGGAGGGGAAGAAGGTCGGGGGGTGGCGCCCCCGGAGGGCTTCCGCTGATCTCTCGATTTTCCCGGCCCGTCAGGCGGTCAACCTGCCGGGGTCCCGGTTAACCCCATCTCGCGATGGGGAACCCTCATCCTCGTCACCCGGTGTTCGGTGTTCAGTGTTCAGGGTTCAGGGTGGATTCTAGTTACTGGATACTGAATACTGAATACTGATTACTGACTACTGTACACTGGAACCCGGGCCTTGCGCTATTCTTCCCTCGTGAAAGATACGGGACTGGCACCTCCTTTTTTATAGGCTAGGGGGGGCAGTATACCACGAAGAATTTGGGTTGGACAGCATACAAATTTTTCAGAAATCTCGATCAAAAACGGTTATCAATGGCGAACATGGTATAATCCCGACGGTTTCACGCCGGGTGCAATCACGGCGAAAACAAATACCAACTGAGGAGTCAAAGTTGGCATTCAATCCCCTCAATTGGCTGTTGGGATTTTTCTCTTTAGACATCGGTATAGACCTGGGAACGGCAAACACTCTGGTAAACGTCCGGGGAAAGGGTATCGTGATCAACGAGCCATCGTGGGTTGTGATCAACAAGCGCACACGCCAACCCCTTGCCGTGGGAGCACAGGCGAAGGAGATGGTGGGGCGCACGCCTGTGGATATGCTGGCTGTCCGCCCGTTACGGGATGGTGTGATTTCGGAATTCGAGATCACAGAGGCCATGCTGCAATATTTCATCGGGAAAACCCACGAACAGAGCATCGTTCCTATTCCCCGCCCGCGAGTGGTTATCGGTATCCCCTCTGGATGCACCGAGGTCGAAAAGCGAGCGGTGTTTGACGCGTCGATGTCCGCCGGGGCGCGGGAGACTTATTTGATCCACGAGCCAAAGGCTGCCGCGCTGGGGGCCGGTTTGCCGATTGCCGAGATCAAAGGATCGATGATCGTCGATATTGGCGGCGGCACGTCCGAGGTCGCTGTCATGTCCATGGGCGGCGTTGTGGTGGACCGCTCGTTACGCGTCGCAGGGGATGAGATGGACGAGGACATCGTCCAGTACATTCGGAATAAATATAACCTTTTGATCGGCGAGCGCATGGCCGAAAAAATCAAGGTGCAAATTGGCTCGGCTTATCCGCTGCCGCAAGAATTGACCATGCCGGCTCGTGGGCGCAACCTGGTGACCGGGCTTCCTGAGGCCATCGAAGTCTCTTCTGTGGAGATTCGGGAGGCCATCTCAAGCTCCGTCCAAACCATCATCGATACGATCAAAGACGCGTTGGATGAAACCCCTCCCGAAATCATCGCCGATTTGATGGAATCAGGGGTATGCCTGGCGGGCGGGGGTGCCATGCTGAAGGGACTGGCCGAACGGCTGACAGACGAATTACGCATCCGGGTGTGGGTCGCGGAAGACCCGATGACGTGTGTGGCCCGCGGCGCAGGCCTGGTTCTCGAAGAAGGATTGGACTCTTTAGGACACTTGCTCGAAAGCCTCGAAGGGCCGTAAATCCTGGCTTCCCTTCAAAATGAACATCCACCAAACCCGTTCCTTGCGAACGATTGTCGTTGTCTTGCTGGTTGCCGGTGTGCTGGCGCTGGCGCTGGGGGGATACCTTGCGCCGGTGGCGCGTGTAGCCTTGAATCCGCTCATCGAGGCGCAGACCTGGCTGGCCGAACGCTATGCTGCCGTGCAAAAAATTTTCGCAACACCGCGCGATCTGGCGCAGCTCCGGCAGCGCAACGAAGAACTGGAAGCCGAAGTCGCCCGGCTGCAAGCCCAGGTAATCGAATTACAGCAACAAAACAGCGAGATCGACATTCTCTCTGCCCTGGTGGACTTTGCACGGGCCAACCCGGCCAGCGACTACGTGGCCGCGAACGTGATCGGGCGGGACCCCAGCCCGTTTCTGCATTACGTGATCATCAACCGCGGCTCAGACGATGGGCTGCGCAGAGGCATGCCTGTTGTGACCGCGCAGGGGTTGGTGGGGCGGATCGCGGCGGTCATTGCCGGCGCGGCGCGCGTTCAACTGCTCACCGACCCGAACTCCGTGGTAAACGTCCGCCTGCAAACCGCTAAGGCCAGCGCAGTGCTCGAAGGCAGCCTGACGGGTGAGATGACCCTCACCATGATTCCACAAGACGTGAACGTGGAACCGGGCGAATTGATCCTGACCTCCGGGTTGGGGGGAAATTATCCCTCGAATATCCTGATCGGACAAGTGACCGGGGTGCGCAGCCGCTCCTTCGACTTGTTTCAAACCGCATCGGTACAACCTGTCGTGGACTTTGCCAGACTCGAAATCGTGCTTGTCATTCGCAACTTCCAACCGGTAGACATCTCGCCTCTCATCCCTTAACAGGACTTACCGCAGTTGAGACCTCACAGGTCTACCACCACACGATGCAGGAAGATTTTACCCAAAATAGATTGCATCCGGGCATCTCCATGCGCTTTGAGACCTGTGAGGTCTGGGTGCGACTTTTCAAGTGCGTAAGTCCTACACTTAACTGTTGGCAACCTCACCTCCATCATGGCTGCTCTGATCGGCATCCCGATTATTACTTTTGCGATCATCCTGCAATCCACCATCCTCAGCCAGATCACGCTCTTACAAGGCCCTGCAGACCTGGTATTGCTGATCGTGATTAGCTGGATCATCAACGAGCGCGTCAAAGCCGTTTGGGCGTGGGCTATTTTCGCAGGCCTGGGGGTGGGATTTGTTTCACAGCTACCGTTGTGGCTGCCCCTGCTGAGTTATGTCCTGATCACTCCGATTGGGGTATACATCAAAAAACGCGTCTGGCAGGTTCCGGTACTGGCCTTGTTCGCCGCGGTTTTCCTCGGCACTTTGTTGACGTACCTGCTCACCTACGCGTATCTGAGATTTTTCGTTACCTTCCCCTACGAAATCAGCCAGGTTTTCAACCTGATCATACTGCCTTCATTACTGATCAATTTGATATTTGCCATTCCGGTCCAGGCGGTGATCGGCGAAATCGCCCGCTGGTTTTACCCCGCCGAACTGGAGCCGGAATAGAAATTTACATTTGTCTAATGTAAGCGCGATATACTTGGCGTGCCGGTAAAGTTGCAAGCCGGTGTACAACACCCCATTCCCACGAGTTCCCACGAGCTCCCACGAGTTCCCACGAGCTCCCACGAGTTCCCACGAGTTCCCCCGAATCCCCCCGAGTTCCTACGAGTTCCTACGAATCCCTACAAGTTCCCATGAATTCCCCTCCTCCCTCCCAAAACACAATCCAACCCTGGCGGATTAACGCATACATCGTTGTGATCGGGCTGGTCTTCCTGGTGTTCGTCGGCCAATTGTTCTCGTTGCAAATCCTGCAGGGGCCGGTGTTTCTGGCGCAGGCAGAAGAGAACCGCACGGACATCATCAACATTCCGACCTCGCGCGGCAACATCTACGACCGGAACGGGATCGTGCTGGCGCGCAACGTGCCCTCATTCAATGTGGTGATCACATCAGCACTGTTGCCGGATGACGAGGGCGAAGTGCAACGCATATTTCGCGAGTTGTCTCCACTGATTGGCGTCCCCGTTGATTTTGGCGAGATCAACGAAGAAACACCCTACACGCCCTGCGTATCCGAACATGGCATCTCCCAAATCGTCACCTACGGCGAGACGACCAACCCCTTCCGCCCGGTACAGGTCAAGTGCGACGTCAGCCAGGAGATCGCCATGGTCGTTCAAGAAAAAGCCATGGACTGGCCGGGGGTCTCCATCGAGATCGAAAACGTGCGCGACTACCCCACGGGGGAACTGACCGCGGCGGTGGTCGGCTTTCTGGGGCCCATCCCGGCCGCGTTCGAGGAGGAATTCATCGAGCAAGGCTTTGTTCCCAATCGCGACAAGGTGGGATACGCGGGCATCGAACTTCAGTTTCAGGAGGAGCTGGGAGGCAAAAATGGTATCCGCGAGGTGGAAATCGACGTTGCCGGACAGATTCTGCGAGACATCCGTCCCCCCGTGCCGCCGGAACCGGGTCTCAATGTGGTGCTCACCCTCGACACCCGCCTGCAAGATGCGGCTACCGCAATCATCAAACAAGAGCTGGAAGAATGGCGGCTGTTCCTGGGGCGCATCCTGTCCACCAACGCGGTGGCGATTGCCATGAACCCGCAAACCGGCGAAATCCTGGCGATGGTATCGCTACCCACTTATGAAAACAACCGTTTTGCACGCCTCATCCCGGCCTACTACTACGAACAATTGACCGCGGATTTGCGGCTGCCATTGTTCAACCACGCCATCTCCGCCGAGCACCCACCCGGCTCGGTTTTCAAGCTGACCACTGCCGTCGGCGTCCTGAACGAGGGGGTGGTCACCCCCGATCAGGTGATCAAAACCCCCGGCAAGATCACGGTGGAGGAGAAATTCTTCGCCGCGGATTTCGACAAAACGCGTGAATTCGTGGACTGGGTGTACGAGGACGGACAGAACCCCGCCGGGTTTGGCGAGTTGGATTTCGTCGGCGCGGTCGCAAACTCCAGCAACGTCTACTTCTACAAAGTTGGCGGCGGCTTCGGGGACGAAGTGCCCGAAGGCCTGGGAATCTGCCGCCTGGGCGCCTACGCCAGAGCGATGGGGTACGGCGCACGGTCCGGCATCGAGCTGCCCGGCGAAGAAGACGGCCTGATCCCCGACCCCAAATGGAAACGCATCAACCGGGGCGAAAACTGGTCCACCGGCAACACCTACAACGCCAGCGTGGGACAGGGATTCATCAACGCCACCCCCCTTCAGGTGCTCTTATCGGGCGCCACCATTGCCAATAATGGCCGGTTGATGTTCCCGATGATCGTGCGCGAGATCGTAGATGGCGAGGGCAACGTGGTACGCCCCTTCCAGCCGCGCCCCTTATGGGACATCACCATCGACCCCGTGGTCGAAGAATTCGTGCAATATGTGAGCGGCTCAGGCGGGTGCCAATCCACCGGCAATTGGAAAACCGTCCAGCCCTGGGTGATCGAAAAACTCCAGGAAGGTATGCGCATGGCCGTCACCGACGGCACACTGAAAGGCCCCTTCGAGGGCTTTCCGATTGCAGCAGCCGGAAAAACCGGCACCGCAGAATATTGTGACAACTTTGCGCAGGCGCAAAATCGCTGTGCCCCCGGCAACTGGCCTTCGCACGCCTGGACAATTGGCTACGCCCCATTCGAAAACCCGGAAATTGTTGTGGTAGCATTCGTCTATAACGGTGGGGAAGGCGCCAGCGTGGCCGGGCCCATCGTCAGGCAAATTTTGCAAGCCTACTTCGACATCAAAGCACTGGATGCCGCCTCAACTGCCCCATAACCAATCGAGCCGCTGGCAAGTAAGAAAAAAGTCATGATCGTGTCAAGCAGTTGACACGCGAGCCAAACACGCAAAAACAGCCTCTATGCTATAATCGCTTGCAGAAAAAAGATGAGTCCAAATGTAAAAATCAAAGGAATTCGTGACGGGCTACTGATCACGTTGAGCGATGGAAAATGGCCCAGCGTGGAAGCAGCCTTATTCCAACACATCGAACAACAGGCGGATTTCATCCAGGGTGCGCGGGTCACACTTGACGTGGGGAACCACATTTTGCACGCGGCAGAGATGGGAAAGTTGCGCGACAAACTATCGGAGCACGGCATCGTTTTGAGAGCTATTTTGAGCAACTCCCCAACAACGGAAAAAACAGCCCAGTCGCTTGGACTGGGCACCCGCATCTCAAAGCCCCACCCCGAACAGCTCGCTCGCCCGCTCGATACCACCCTCCAGGGCGAAGCAGGCGTTTTGGTGCAACGCACACTGCGTTCCGGGTTCAAATTGACCCACCCCGGTCACATTACCGTCATTGGCGACGTCAACCCCGGAGCAGAGATCATCGCCGGAGGCAGCATCGTTGTTTGGGGACGCCTGCGCGGAGTGGTCCACGCCGGGGCCGAGGGGAACGAAAAAGCCTACGTGTGCGCCCTGATGCTCGCCCCAACCCAGTTGCGTATCGCCGGGAAAATCGCCATCTCCCCTCCGCAAGGGGCCGGCCCGCAACCCGAAGTCGCTTACCTGCAAAACGGGCAGGTCATTGCCGAACCCTGGGATATGAAATCCAGATAAACGTTCACTCATTCTCTACCATCGAGTCCCAGTCGTATAGTCGCAGAGGGTGATTCCTCGTGCGCGAAAGCGTTGGAAGTCTTATGACAGGAAAAGTTGTCACCATTACATCCGGCAAAGGCGGGGTCGGCAAAACGACCGCGACGGCCAATCTGGCCGCGGCATTGGCGCTGGGGGGGCAAAAAGTGGTTTGTGTGGATGCCGACATTGGGTTGCGCAATCTCGATCTGATTCTAGGGCTGGAGAATCGCATCGTTTACGATCTGGTCGATGTGGTGGAGGGCCGTTGCCGCCTCAAACAAGCCATGATTCGCCACAAGCAACTGCCCAACCTGTTTCTCATTCCGGCAGCGCAAACCCGCGACAAAAACGCGGTCTCTCCCAGCGATATGATGCGCCTGGGCGACGATTTGCGTGCCGAATACGACTGGATTTTGATCGACTCCCCCGCGGGAATCGAGCGCGGCTTCCGCAACGCGATTGCCCCGGCGGACATCGTAATCGTGATCACCAACCCGGAAGTTTCCGCGGTGCGGGATGCAGACCGGATCATCGGGTTGATCGAGGCCGAAGAAAAAGGCCCCGCCCGCCTGGTGATCAACCGCCTGAACCCAGAGATGGTCAAACGCGGCGAAATGCTGACCCCGGAGGACGTGATCGAACTGCTGGCCATCACTTTGATCGGTGTCATCCCTGAAGACGAAAGCGTGGTCATTGCCAGCAATCGCGGCACGCCTATTGCTCTGGACGAAAAAAATTATGCCGGACAGGCTTTTCGCAACATCGCCCAACGTCTGACAGGGCAGGAGGTCCCCTTCCTCGATCTGGAACGCAAAGACGGCTTCTTGGGACGGATCAGCCGTATGATCGGTCTGGGAGGTAAGGCATGAAGAAGTTGTTCGAACGGATGCTGGGACGGGATGACCGCAGCGCCAACCAGGCCAAAGAGCGATTGAAGCTGGTTTTGATTCACGACCGCACCGACATCGCGCCGGGTGTACTGGAAAATTTACGGGACGAAATCATTGGGGTCATCTCCCGGCACATCGACATCGACACCTCCGCGGTACGTCTGGAAATGACCCACGAAGGTCGTCAGCAGCGTTTGATCGCCGACATTCCCCTGCTGCCCGCCAAAAGAAGGCGATAGTGGCAGCGGACGGAGCAACGGGGACAGCTGCTCGCTCCGGCCAATCAGACAAGTCCGACGAATCTCCATGCAACGTGAAACCTGGCGTCACTTCGATTTCTGGCTGTTGGGGGCGGTAGCCGTATTGACCATCTTCGGATTGGCGATGATCCGCTCGGCGATTGCAGGCAACGAGGAACTACTGGAACTCTACCCGCGGCAGATCATTTTTGCTTCGATAGGGTTTGTGGTGGTTTTGGTGGTCGCCTCCATCGACTATCATCTGTGGGTGCCGGTCAGCCGGGTGCTGTACGCGGTGGTGGTGTTGATGTTGGGGATAGTGGCCGTTGCCGGGGATGCGCTGGGCGGCGCAAGGCGGTGGATCGACACCGGCTTTTTCCTCATCCAGCCATCCGAACTGGCAAAAGTGGTCATGATCCTGGTGTTGGCCGATTTTTTCACCCGCAACCAAAACAGAGTACACGACCTGAAATGGATCGTGCGCAGCCTGGTACCCACCCTGGGTATGGTGGTGTGGATTTTCTTGCAGCCCGATCTGAGCACCTCCATCACCATCATGGTGATCTGGTTCGCTTTGCTGTGGGTCAGCGGCCTGCATTGGAAACACGTATTGTTTTTCGGGATTGCCGCCATCCTGATCGCGGTCATCGGCTTCCCCTTTTTGGAAGAATACCAGCAACAACGGGTTCTGAGCTTCCTGTTTCCCGATCCCGAAGCTCGTTTTGGGAACATTTACAACGTCAATCAAGCACGCATTTCCATCGGCTCCGGGGGGTGGCTGGGGCAGGGATACGGCCAGGGCAGCCAGGTGCAATTGCGTTTCCTCAAAGTTCGCCATACGGATTTCATTTTCTCCGCCCTTTCGGAAGAGTTTGGTTTCGTGGGCGCGGTGGCAGTGCTGCTATTGCTGATTTTCGTCATCATCCGCTGCCTGCGGGGAGCACGGCTGGCGCGTGACACGTATGGCGCGTTGATTTGTTATGGTGTGGCAACTTTCATCTTCTTCCACATGACGATCAACGTCGCCATGAATCTGAATCTCATCCCGGTCACCGGGCTGCCCTTACCGTTCATCAGTCAAGGGGGGAGTAGTTTGCTCTCCACGCTGTTGGGGATTGGCATCGTGGAGAGCGTAGTGGTGCGGCACAAGACGCTGGAGTTCTAAGCGGCTTCCGTGTTCAGTGTCAGGCCCCCTCTCCGAGCAGGGTTCTGAAGAGCTGCATACACACCCGCTGGCTTTTGCCGTCCGGGTCCATTTCCGGGTTCCAGGAAGACATGGAGGCTGCGATCACTTGGCCGGTTTGCGCCAGATGCCGGAAGACAAGTTCCAATTGGCTGACGGAGGGGCCGCCGGGGGCCAGGTAGTTCATGGCGGGCGCGTCTTCGGGGCGCAGCACGTCGGTATCGAAATGGACGTACACAGGCCGGTCAGGGATGGGGTAATCCAGCAATTGGCTGACATCGCGCAGGTGGTGCAGCCCCGATCCCGCTACCGCTTCCCGCTCCCCCGGATCGAGGTCGCGGGCATCGGTCAGGATAACCTGTTCCTCGGGCAGCGTTCGTAACCCAACCGCCTGGGGCATACGCTGCTCCCCGCGCCCCACCAGCATGGCCAGGGGCATCCCGCCCAGAAAGCCGCTGGGGGTGGTCTCCCAGGTGTTGAAGTCACCGTGCGCGTCGAACCAGATCAGCAGCGGGTCGAGGCCGGCGCGTTGCAGCCCGGCCAGCACGCCGATGGTGGTGCAACAGTCGCCCGCGATGCTGGCGGGGCGCGCGCCCTGTTGCACTGCACCGGCAACCTGAGCGGCAATCTGGCGATGCAAGACCGACATACGGGCTTGTTTATCGGCGGCGGGCAACACCGGGGCCACAGTCGTCCAACCCGGTTGAATCAACGCTTCCAGACCAGGGGTGGCCTCATCGAGAAAAAAGGGGGTCAAGATGTATGTAGTTTTCATCGCCTTTTTTGCATCTTCGCCCAGGTGTCCCGCAGGGTAATGGTGCGGTTGAAGACCAGGTGTTCGGGGGTGCTGTCGGGGTCGAGGGTGAAGTAGCCTTTGCGCTCGAACTGGTAAGGTTCGCCGGGGACGGCCTGTGCCAGGGCGGGTTCGAGTTTGCATCCGGTGAGCACTTGCAGGGAGTGGGGGTTGAGGTAGTCGGTGAAGTCTTCGCCTTCGGCCACGTCGAGGGGGTTTTCTTTGGTGAACAGACGGTCGTACAGGCGCACTTCGGCATCGATGGCGTGTTGTGCCGAGACCCAATGGATGGTGCCGCGCACTTTGCGGCCATCGGGCGCGTAGCCGCCGCGGGTGGCCGGGTCGTAGGTGCAATGCACTTCGATGACATTGCCGTCTTCGTCTTTGACCACGTCCGTGCAGGTGATGAAGTAGCCGTAGCGCAGCCGCACTTCCCGGCCCGGGGACAGGCGGAAGTATTTACGCGGCGGGTCTTCCATGAAGTCGTCTTGCTCGATGTAAAGTTCTCTCGAAAAAGGCACCATACGCGTCCCCGCAGATTCGTCTTCGGGGTTGTTGATGGCTTCGAGTTCTTCGGTCTGGCCTTCGGGGTAGTTGGTGATGACCACTTTGAGGGGGTTGAGCACGGCCATGCGCCGGGTGGCGCGGGCGTTCAGGTCTTGGCGGATGTGGTATTCGAACAGGGCCAGGTCGATGGTGCTGTTGGTTTTGGCGACGCCGATGGCCGCGGCGAAGTTCTGGATGGCTTCGGGGGTGACGCCGCGGCGGCGCAGGCCAGAGAGGGTGGGCATACGCGGGTCGTCCCAGCCGTTGACGTGCCCCTGCTCGACCAACTGGATCAGGCGGCGTTTGCTGAGCACGGTGTAGCTCAGGTTGAGGCGTGCGAACTCGATCTGCTGGGGGTGGAAGATGCCGAGCTGGTCGAGGAACCAGTCGTAGAGCGGGCGGTGGTTCTCGAATTCGAGGGTGCAGATCGAGTGGGTGATGCCTTCGATGGAGTCGCATTGGCCGTGCGCCCAGTCGTACATCGGGTAGATGCACCACTTGTCGCCGGTGCGGTGGTGGCTGGCGTGCAGGATGCGGTACATGACCGGGTCGCGCAGGTTGAGGTTGGGGGAGGCCATGTCGATTTTGGCGCGCAGCACACGGGCGCCGTTGGGGAATTCGCCGTTCTTCATGCGCTCGAACAAATCCAGGTTTTCTTCTACGGAGCGGTTACGGTAGGGGGATTCGCGCCCCGGTTCGGTCAGAGTACCGCGGTAGGCGCGGATTTCTTCGGGGGAGAGGTCGTCCACGTAGGCTTTGCCGTCTTTGATCAGTTGCACAGCCCACTCGTAGAGCTGGTCGAAGTAGTCGGAGGCGTAGAACAGGCGGTCTTCCCAATCCGCGCCCAGCCAGCGCACATCTTCGATGATCGAGTCTACGTATTCCTGCTCTTCTTTGGTGGGGTTGGTGTCGTCGAAGCGCAGGTTGAATTTGCCGTTGTAGTCCCGGGCGATGCCGTAGTTGAGCAGGATGGATTTGGCGTGGCCGATGTGCAGGTAGCCGTTGGGTTCGGGAGGGAAACGGGTGTGGACGCGGCCGCCGAAACGCCCGGTGCGGTTGTGTTCGTTGATGATTTCGCGGATGAAGTCGGTGGCTGGGGTGTCAAGGCGAGTCATGTCGTTCGCTCCTCCAACTCGGCAATGGTGCGCTGCAACGCGTCGCTGCCGCCAAAAGTTTCGAGCAGCGTTTTCAGCCCAAGAATGAATTTTTCCGTGGCAGCGGGTGGTGAAATGTCGCGCTTTTGAAGTTCGCTCATCATGTGGTAAATGCTCACTCCTGCGTATTTGGCTGCTGCGCTCAAATCGGTCTCGCCGCGCTCGTAGGCCACAATCGCCCGTTCCAATTTGTATTTCGCCATCCCCTGGCGCACGAATTCTTTGAGAACCGCTGCTTCCGAAAGCCCTTTCTCACGACTGATCTGCTTCAAGAAGTTGTTCTCATCGGGGTTGAGGCGAATAGATTTTGTGATCGGATTGGATTTCGGCATGTTATTCTTCCTTATAGCGTTTCAATAGTTCCAGCGCAAAGAGCGCATCTCGTTTTTGTTTCTTACTGGCATGGCTTTGATTGAACGCTTCGATGGCTTGGTCAAAAGAAATTTGCGCTTGATCGAAAAGGAAAATAATGAATTCACTTGAACCAACCACTTTTATACCAGCAGCTTTAGCTTTATGATAGGGATTGGCATCGTCTATCAGCAAGAAACAACGATTTTCCATTGCCAATCCAATAGCTGCATTTTCGCCGCTTTGAAACCAGTCTACCGGTGTTTGGGGGTCTTGAATAGTGATTACGCCCTGTTCTACCCATTGGTTAAACAACACCGCGGTGGATGAGGGGATACCCAATATATCAAGCGGATAGCGTATCTCTTTGGCCACCACAGAGGCTGCATAAAGTTGAAAGTAATTTTTCAAGTATGCCGCAATGTTTGCGTTGCAAACGTTGATCCAAAACGATGCGTCGAGAGATGCGTATTGCTTCATTTGACCGTGAGTGTAACACAAGCCATACAAGTTGTCAAAAACATATAAAAACTCTGTTATAATGCCCCCATGCTCACTCCGCCCCACACCCAGCAGCAGGAACGCCTATAACATCGTTTGCCCCTCACATTTCCGCGGCGCAAACGATGAACACCTGCTGGGTAGTGGGTGTTTTTTCTTTTACGGAATCGAGAAAAGGATTTGCCCATGCCTTCATCACCCTCCCCGGCGCGGGTGCGTTTTGCCCCCTCCCCCACCGGACGGCTGCACATCGGCGGCGCGCGCACCGCGCTGTACAATTACCTGCTCGCCCGCCAGACCGGGGGCCAGTTCATCCTGCGCCTGGAAGACACCGACCGCAAACGCTACCAGCCGGGCAGCGAACAGGAGATCATCGACGGCCTGCACTGGCTCGGCCTGGAATGGGACGAGGGGTTCGACATCGGCGGGCCGCACGCGCCCTACCGCCAGTCCGAACGCAAGGCAATCTACCTGGAATACGCGCAAAAGCTGATCGACAGCGGCCACGCCTACCGCTGCTTTTGCACCCCCAAACGGCTGGAGGCCCTGCGCCAGCAACAGCACAAGCGCAAACAGCAGCCGCGCTACGACGGGCACTGCCGCACACTCACCCAGGCCGAAATCCGGCAAAAGCTGGACGCGGGCCAACCCTACGTGGTGCGCTTCGCCATGCCCCGCGAGGGCAGCATCACCGCGCACGACCGGCTGCGCGGCGACATCACCGTGCAGAACAGCCAGCTCGACGACTACATCCTGGTCAAATCCGACGGGCTGGCGCTCTACCACCTGGCCGCCATGGTGGACGATCACCTGATGGGCATCACCCACGTGTTCCGCGGGGAGGAGTGGCTGGCTACCTTCCCGCTGCACGTGCATATCTACAACGCGTTCGGCTGGCAGCAGCCGGAGTGGGTACACCTGTCCGTGTTCCTGAAACCTTCGGGCAAGGGCAAGATGAGCAAACGCGAATCCGCGCAGATGGCGAAGGGCGGCCAGTCGATCTTCGTCACCGACCTGGAGGCGTTGGGCTACCTGCCCGAGGCGGTGGTCAACTGGATCGCGCTGATGGGCTGGAGCTACGACGACAAGACCGAGTTCTTCACCCTGGACGACCTGATCGAAAAATTCAGCCTGGACAAACTCAACCCCTCCCCCGCGGCGATCAACTTCACCAAATTCGACCACTTCAACGGCCTGCACATCCGCCACCTGCACCCCGACGAGCTGGCGCGGCGCGTCAAACCCTTTTTGGAGCAAGCCGGTTACCAGACCGATGACGAAACCCTCAAAAAGATCGCGCCCATCATCCAGCCGCGCATCAAAACCCTGGACGACGCGGCGGTGATGGCCGGTTTCTTCTTCCGCGAGCAGGTCGTTCCCACGCTGGATGCGCTGGTGCCGCGCAAAACCACCCCCCAGCAGGCCCTGGCCATCGCGCGGCGGGCGCTAGCCCTGCTGGAAACCCTGCCCGGGGTGGATCACGCCACCGCGGAGCAGCCCCTGCGCGCGCTGGCAGAGGAGATGGGGTTCAGCGCAGGGCAGGTGTTCGGCGTGCTGCGCGGCGCGGTGACCGGCCAGCGCGTCAGCCCGCCGCTGTTCGAGAGCATGGCGATTGTGGGGCGCGAAAAAGTGCTGGAACGCCTCCGCCAGGCGGTGCGCATCCTGGCCGAAAACGCGCAGAATTTCGCGGCCTCGCGCTAGACGCAAAAAAACGCCTATGGTAAAATTCCCCCCGCACTGCGGGCTCGTCTAATGGTAGGACAGCGGACTCTGGATCCGTATGTGGAGGTTCGAATCCTTCGCCCGCAGCCAGAAAAAGTACCCCGGCCTGATCATGGTCGGGGTATGTGTGTTGTTGGTGAGATAGTGGTGAATTTTGCTGGTGGTTGGAAACCACCGGCTGGGTGAAAGGAACAATCCAATGCGCAGCATGGTGCTCTCCCAACCCCAACCTGCTGAACAACACCCCCTCCAGATGAAAAACCAACCCATCCCCGCTCCCGGGCCGGGGGAGGTCCGGCTTCGGGTGCGCGTCTGCGGCGTGTGCCATACCGATCTGCACACGGTGGAAGGGGATATTCAGCCACCCCGCTTGCCGGTCGTGCCCGGACACCAGGTCGTGGGGGTGGTGGAGGCGGTGGGGGAGGACGTCCAAAGCTTGAAAACCGGCGACCGCGTCGGGGTTCCCTGGCTGTATTCCGCGTGCAGAGCATGTGAATATTGCCAGCGCGGGCTGGAAAACCTGTGTCCCGAAGCGCGCTTCACCGGTTTTCATGTGAACGGCGGCTATGAAGAATACATGATCGCGGATGCCCGTTACGCGTTGCCCCTCCCCGACAGCATCCCGGACGAACAGGCCGCGCCCCTGCTGTGTGCCGGAATCGTCGGATACCGCTCGCTCAAATTGGCCGACATCCAGCCGGGGGAGCGCGTCGGTCTGGTGGGGTTTGGCGCCAGCGCGCACCTGTGCATCCAGGTACTCACCCATTGGGGCTGCGAGGTGTACGTCTTCACCCGCTCCGAACAACACCGCCAGCACGCCCGCGAACTGGGCGCGGCCTGGGTGGGAGGGGCGCAAGACCAGCCTCCCCAACTCCTCGACCGGGCTGTCATCTTCGCCCCGGCCGGACATCTCGTCCCTCTGATCCTCGAAAAGCTGCGCCCCGCCGGCACCCTGGCTCTCAACGCCATCCACATGACCCCGCTGCCCGAAATGCCCTACCGGCTGCTCTGGCAGGAGCGCGCCCTGCGCAGCGTCGCCAACGCCACCTACCAGGACGGAGTCGAATTCCTGCGCCTGGCCGCGGAAATCCCCATCCGGGCCACCACCACGCTGTACCCCCTCGAAGAGGCCAACCAGGCCCTGCTGGACATGAAACACAGCCGCATCAACGGGGAGGCGGTGCTGCGTGTGTGAGGGCTTTGGCCTTGCCCCCAATAGCGCACGAGGTTCGCTTGCACCAGGCTGAACACGGAGCGGGCAGCGCTACCTGGACGGCGGGGGCGACAAAATCATATCGACAATCCCCTCGAACGTGCTGGATGTTTGCAAAGATTTCACCCTTCGGCAGGCCTGGGATGAGAATCCGGCCTGGCACGCGCCGTAAGGGCTGTTGGTCTGGCGAAATTTCTCCAGACTGTCCTTGAACAGGTCTCGCGCGCGGGCGAAACGCCCCTGCCTCCGGTTCACCTCGCCCAGCCGCAGCAAGGCCGCGCCTTCTCCCAGGCAATCCACTTCCTGCGAGTGTATCTCCAGGCTTGCTTGCAACCAGGCCGCGGCCTGCTGATAATTCCCGGCGTCCAGGTGCAATTGCCCCAGGTGGTTCTTGGTCCAGGCCACGTTCCACCGGTGGTCGATACGCTCGTTGAGCGCCAGGTTTTCCGCCAGCAGGGTGCGGCGTTCGTCGAGATCGACTGTGTGGGCCGCCAGTCGGACAGCCTGCCGCGCCGGCGGACACGCTGGGCAAAGCGCGCCAGACGGCCAAGCAGCCTGGCCCGCACGGGTGCCGCCCCCGCGCGCGGCGAATTGTCCCAACGACTTTAATGCAGGGGATCAAGGATAGTGCATTATTCGGATTTTCTTCGATTTCAATTGCGGTTATACTTGCTCCATGACGCCATCCCTAACCATCCGTCTGTTAGGGGCCGCCGAGATCCGTTACGGAGATCGCACCCTCCTGCCTCCCACCCGGAAGGCTACCCTGCTCTTCGCCTACCTGGTGCTCCACCGGCAGCAGCCACACGAGCGGGCTTTCCTTGCCGGGCTGCTCTGGCCCGATCTGCCCGAAACTCGCGCCCGCCGCAATCTGAACACCGAAATCTGGCGCCTCCGCCAGGCATTGGGCGAGGCGGCATCTTGTCTGCTCATCACCCCCTCCGCGCTTGCCTTTGACCCACCCTTCCCTTACACGCTCGACATCGAACCACTCGACCACCTGCCGCCCCGCGCTCCCCTCGAACAACTTGAGCGGGCTGTGGAAAATTATCGCGGCGATTTCCTGGCCGGTTGTTACGACGATTGGGTCATCACTGCGCAGGAACACCTGCGTGCCAGCTACCTACAGGCGCTCGGGCAACTGATGGAACGCGCCTGTGCTCGCGCTGATTATTCCCGGGCGCTCGTTTACGCCCACCGCATCATCGAACACGAACCCCTGCAGGAATCGGTTCACCGCGAGATCATCGAAATCCACATCCGGCAGGGTGACCGTGCCGCTGCGCTCCGCCAATATCGCCAGTTCGCTGAGACGCTCCGCCGGGAACTCGGCGTCGCCCCCATGCCGGAAACCCAGACCCTCTACCAGAGCCTGCTCAGTACGTTTCCGCGCGGGTTACCAGATGTCTTTGCCGGCCGGGAAAAGGAACTGGCCGTGCTGGACAGGTTCTTCGCCGGGAAGGCCAAAGTTTTGTTGCTGGCAGGCGCATCGGGGATTGGGAAGACCGCGTTGGTGGAAGCATGGTCACGCACCCGTTTGGAGCCGAATTGCCCGCTGAGAGTCTCCTGCCTCCCGGAAGCATCACCCTACGGGCCAATCGCGGATGCTCTCCGGATTATACTGGCTTCCCGGGCTTACGCGCCAGTTGAACGGTTGTCTCTAAGCCAGCGTCAGGAACTCGCCCGCATCCTGCCAGAACTCTACACCCACTTTCCTGATCTGGAAGAAAATCCCCGGCTGGCTCCGGAGCAGGCGCGCGAGCGGTTCTTTGGCGCAATGCTGGCCGCCTTCCAGCATTGTGGAGAAACCACTCTGTTCCTGGATGACTTACACCAGGCCCAACCGGACACCCTTGCCCTGCTCCAATACCTGTTGCAACACCTGCCGCCTGACCTGTTCCGTCTCCTGGGCGCGTACCAGCCCGGGGTGGTTGCCCTGCACCCGGAACACCCCCTGTGCGACTGGCTTGAGCTGACTCCCACGCGGCAGATCCTCCATTTAAATCCCCTCACACCAGCAGAGACCGGCGCGGTGTTGCAAGCCCTGGCCGAAACTGCCCATCCCCCCTCTTTTCTTGCAACATGGATGTTTCGCGAAAGCGAGGGCAATCCGCTGTTCATCGTGGAAACGCTGCGGGGAATGTTCGAAAGCGGGATACTTGTGAGGAGCTTCACCGGTGGGTGGGCGCTCTCAGTGGGCAGGCTAGAGCAGGAGGCGAACCTGCCACCAGCCGCCGGTATCGAAGCGGTGATCCAGGCACGTCTTAGCCGGCTCAACCGTGACACCCGCGAATTCCTGGAACTGGCAGCAGTGCTGGGAACCACATTCGATTATGACTGGCTGCTTGAAACTTCCCGGCAAGAGGAAGAACGCCTGATCGACACATTGGACCTTTTGCTACGTGCCTCGCTGCTGCGAAAGTCAGAAAACGGTTTACAGTTCACCTTTTCGCATGAGAAAATCCGTGTAGTGCTTTACAAGGGTATCCCCCCTTCCCAGCGGGCGTATTTGCACTGCCGCGTCGCGCAGGCATTGGAATCCCTGGCGGCCGGGCAAGAGGATCGATTTATCGAGGCCCTGGCACACCACTATTCTCTCAGTAACCGGCCTGCCGCGGCCCTCCCCTACCTGCAACTGGCAGCTGAGAAAGCAGAAACACTGAACGCCTACCAGGACGCGCTCTCCTGGTGGGGCCGCGCGCTCGAGATCAGCGAGGGGAAGAGAGATACCCGGTTGAATACCTGCTTTGAAATCCAGATGAGCCGCTTGCGTTGCCTGCGTTTTTCCGGCATGTTGCAGGAAGCTCGTGCGGAGGCGGAGGCAGTTGTGCGCCTGGCAGAAAAGCTGGGTGAAAAATGTCTTGCCCGTGCAAAGCTGTTTCAGGGCAGAAATCTGATCGCCCTCGGGGAATGGCAGGTAGCCGAAGAGGCGCTGGAAAGCGCAGGCCGCCATGCCCGCGCTGCAGGAGAGGCAGCCATCGAAAGCAAGAGCATGCTCTTCTCCGCCATTCTCGATTACCACGTCCAGCGAGAAGGGCTGCGCGCAGGGAAACTACACGCCGCGCTGAAACTGGCTAAGGCAGCCGGGGATGAATCCACCAGTCTGAAAATCCGGCTGGAAATTGCTGCCAACCGGCCGATTCTCCGTCTGCGCGCGGAGGGCCTGCTGGAGGGCTTCGAGGAAGCCCGGCGCCGGAACGATTTCGTTGTAATGAACCAGTTTGCAACCAGCCTGATTATCAACGTGATGCACCTGGGCGAATACGGTCGCGCCCTCCAACTCGGCGGGGAACTGCTCATCCTCGCCAGGGAGCACGGGATCGCGACGTTGAAGCACAGTCTGGGACGCATGTTGTCCCGCTGCCATAACGAAATTGGGAACTACCGGGAAGCCCGCGCGCTTGCCCGGGAATCGCTGCACATGTGCCGTACAACCGGTTACCGGTATGGGGAGTTGCGCGCGCGGGCATGCCTGGCGACAGCGGATGCGGGTCTCGGTCATTTCGAGTACGCCATGCCAGAATTCCAGCAAGCGATGGCAATGTGCGAGGAAGTCGGCGCAAACCATGAATGGCTCCTGTTCGCCTTTCTGACCGCAGAAGCCTGGCTATGGCACCCCGGGGAGGGGGCTTTGGGGCATGCGGAACGTCTGGCACACAAAGCGCTCCAGCGGGCAGAAACAGTTGGGCACCGCCGCACAAAAATCCTGGCGCACACACAGCTCTCCAGGGTGTATTTTCGGAAAGGCCGCGCCACGCACTCCCTGGCGCACAGCCACCAGGCACTGAAATTGATGCGCGAGCACGGCCACGCCATTGGCCGCGAGCATCATGTCTGGTTCGCACACGCCCAGGCGCTCCAGGCCGCAGAGGAAAACGGCTGGATCGATGCGCTCGCCCGGGCACGGCAAATCACCGCTCAAAGAGCCTGGGCTGTACCGCGGGGGGAACTTCGCCAGGGATATTTGCACAACATACCGATCCACCGACACATCTGCGCGGCAAGGGGTTGAGTCTTGCCCCCCTTGAGATAATCCTGAGATACCCCCCTGTTAGACTGTCACCAACAGGACTTACGCACTTGAAAAGTCGCACCCGGACCTCACAGGTCTCAAAGCGTATGGAGATGCCCGGATGCAATCTGTTTTGGGTAAAATCTGCCTGCATCGTGTGGTAGTAGACCTGTGAGGTCTCAACTGCGTAAGTACTGTCACCAAAGATTGGTGGCAGTTTTTTTTATGCACTCACTTCAAAACCCGTATACGCTCATCATCCGTTTCTGGCACGAACCGGGCGGGGCAGAAGAAGTTGTCCTGCGCGGTTCTATTGAACACGTCCAGAGTGGTGCGCGGGTGTTCTTTCAGTCTTATGAAGACCTGAAAACCAAGCTGTTCCAGCTTTTGGAGTGGACACCGGGCACCAGTCACAGTCCTTCGAAGGGAGAAAGAACCCCGTGAAAATCAAACACCCAATTCGATTTCTTCGCGCTGGAAATCCCTTGACGCTTAGCGTGCGTCAGGCATCTGTCATTGCATTCTGACAGCTCTCGATATGTCTCGCACCCCCACACATCCAAGGAGAAAATCATGTCAAAACCTGCTATCTCTCAACACAACAGCCCTCTGCGGCTGTTCCTCCCCCTGCTGCTGGCCGCGCTGGCCCTGACCGGGCTGGTGTGGGGCCTGCCCGGGGTCTCGCCTGCTCAGGCTGGGGCCGCCATCCGCTACGTGGATGGGGCCAGCGGCTCGGACGCCTCCGACTGCACCAACCCCGCCTCCCCATGCCAGACCATCCAGTACGCCATCAACCAGTCTCCTGCCGGGGATGAAATCCGCGTCGCGCAGGGCACCTACACCGAAACCATTGGCATGGGTGTCACCCTGACGCTTAAAGGCGGCTACGAGGCTTCCGGCTGGACGCGTGACATCTCAGCCAACCCCACCATCATCGACGCCAACGGCGCGAACAGCAGCGTTGTCAACATCGCTCCCGGAGCCAATGTAATGGTCGAAGGATTCACGATCCAGGGTGGGACCCTGGTGGATAGCGGTTACGGAGGCGGCTTCTCTGTCAATGCGGCAACAGTTGTCATCAGCGGGACCACCATCCAGAACAACAGCGCCACAGGCGACAGCGGTGGAGAGTTCTTTGGCGGCGGCGCCTTGTGGATGGAAGGGGATGGCGCGGATGTTTCCCTGATCAATTCTTTTGTCCTGGACAACACTGGCGGAGATGCCGGCGGCGGCGCGGTGAGTGCCTGCTGCACCGGCGGCACCGGCAACCTGGCCCTGCAAAACACGCTGGTTCAAGGTAACAGCACTTCCGGCGAGGGCGGCGCCTTCCGGCTTTCCGAGGTCTCTCTTTTCATCACCGCCTCGCAAATCATCAGCAACACTGCCTCTGGTTGCTGCGGCGGCGGCATCCGGGCAGAAGCCATACCCGTCACCATCACCAACTCGTCCATCCTGTCGAACACTACCAACGGGGGTGGCGGCGGCCTGTTTGCCGATAACAGCAGTTCCCTGGCCCTGAACAACGTCAATGTCAGCGGCAACCAGGCGGCTTTTTCCGGCGGCGGGCTGGCGTTGTCTGGAAACGCCACGGCAAACATCACTGACGGCCAGATCGCCAACAACACCGCCAGCACCGGTGGCGGGCTGTGGCAGGACAGCGCAAGCGCAACCCTCAACAGCGTGATCGTGCAGGGCAACCAGGCCACCAGCAGCGGTTATGCATCAGGCGGCGGTGTGGACACCAACAATAACAGCAGCCTGACGCTCAACGATAGCGTGCTTGCAGACAACGTTGTCCAGAGCACAGGCGGTGGAGAGACGCTGGGCGGGGCTATCAACAACAACTTCGGCTCGGTGGAGATGAACAACACCATCATCCGCAACAACGACTCGCAGGGAACCCCGGTGGTGCAGATTTACCAGGCCGCGCTGACCGTCACCAATGTGCTGGTGGCGGATAACCAGGGGCCGGGCATTGCCGGTTCGCCCACCCAGGGCAGCTTCACCAACGTGACCATCGCCAACAACATCGGTTTTGGCCTGGGCATCGGCCCGCTGGGAAGCGGCGATCCTCCGGTCAACGTGACGGTTGTCAACAGCATCCTGTGGGGTAACGGCACGGATTATTACTGCGACACCTCGGTGGGAACGGTCAACTGCGCGCTGTCCTACTCGGATGTGGGCGTGGGCGACACCACCGGCACAGGCAACATCTCCGCGGACCCGCTCTTTGTGGACGCGGGCAATGGGGATTACCACCTGCAAGTGGGTTCCCCCGCGCGGGATGCCGGTACCTCCGCGGGCGCGCCCCCCGCCGATCTGGAGGGCACACCCCGCCAGGGCGCACCGGACATGGGCGCGTTCGAGTGGACGGGGTTCCGGCTCTACCTGCCTGTCGTCATCCAGTAAACCCTCCCCCTTTTTGAAAACCTGTGCGTTCCCAAGGGGCCCACAGGTTAAAATAAAAAAGGACAGCTGTAGGGCTGTCCTTTTTGTGTTTGGGCGGCTTGAGCAATCAGTTGAGGGCGACAACGTCTTGCGCCTGCAGGCCTTTTTGGCTTTCCGTGACGGAGAATTCTACCCGCTGACCTTCGTCGAGGTTGCGGAAGCCTTCACCAATGATAGAGTTGTAATGCACGAAAACATCTCCACCAGCGTCACGCTCGATAAAGCCATAGCCTTTCGTGCCGTTGAACCATTTGACGGTTCCTTGTTCTTTATCAGACATGATTGGAACTCCTTTTTTAGATTTTGCTTTGTCACACTTGGGTTCCAATCAAAAGATGTATCTTAATTTCAGAACTCTGGCAAACAAGCAAGTCATTGTATCATAACTCACAAGATGCCAGATGAGGATTTGCTCATAAATGGGTTTTTCGATAATCTAACAAGGCGCGTTGCACGTAAACTGGTAGGCAGGTAGACAGGTAGACAGGTGGAACGCTGAAACGCTGAGGGCGCTGAGGGTGCTGAACACCGCACACCGCACATCGCACGTCACAGGTCGCAAGTCGGCACACTGAACACTGAATACTGAACACCGCGCCCCATTGGAGCACTGAAGGCACTGGGGGCACTGAGAACACTGAATCCCGCACGTCACACACCGCACGTCGCACGTCGCACATCGCACCCCGCACATCGCACGTCGCACGTCGCACGTAAACACCTGCGCAGTAGCCCGTTTTTCCTATTTTTCCTCCCGGTAATACGTGCCATAATGGCAGCGGACATTTACTATCTTCTTGACGATCTTGTGTTCCGTGCTCACAAGTGAGCCGGACCCCGTGATGTGGGGGGAGAGGAGCGCACGAGGAAGTGAAATGAACGCCCGATCTGCCCGCAGGATCGGGCGTTTTTCGTTGTGTAGGCTTCCAGGAGGAAAGGATGTCTCTGTTTGCTGCTTTTCGACGTATCTTTCGCAAGCGTGTCCGCGGCTTGGGGCGACAGGTGTTTGGCCCTGATGGGTTGGGGCTCAGGTGTTTTCATCTGTTGGTGGCACTTTCGATGTTGCTGCCGGGTCTGGCCGGTGCGGTGGGGGTGGTCTTGGCTGCAGGGGGAGAAATGGCTGAGCAATCCAGGCAGGGAAATGTGGACACTTGGCCTCCGTTGGGGCTGGCGCCCTCTGCGATTGGCGAAACGTCAGCGGTAACGGGCCTGGCAGAAGGCTCATCCGCAGCCGCGGCCTCATCACCAGCCGCGAACGAACGCATGGAGGATGATGAGCAGGCCGGCCTCACAATGGAAGACACGAATCAGTCACACGCCCCCATGCTGCCAAATTTGGCTCCGCCTGCCACGCCAACGCCTCCGCCTGGTCAAACGCCATCAGGTTCAGTGAACTCAGCCGCTGCTACCAGCACCACCATCATTGGGCTCGACGGGAAGGTGACCCTGCTCTTCTCTCCCCAGACGTTATCCACTGCTACCGGAACCATCGATGTGTACATCAATCCATCTACAAGACATAGTGGGTATTCTCAAGGATTAGTCAATTTCGAAATTCTTGCCTTCGATAAAAAGGGAGAGAATATTTCTCGGTTCAACAAGGACAATCCTGTTGAAATCAGGATAGCATATGATGAAAGTCAATTAACCGGAGATGAATACGGCCTGACGTTGTTTTATTTCGATGAACAGTTATCCGATTGGCGACCTCTGCCCAGCCGGGTGGATGTTGACAACAATGTGCTCACAGCCTGGACCGATCACTTCTCCGATTTTTCCGTCGATATCCAAACCTGGCAGGCAGCACGTACCCCAACGATGGACTCCTGGCAGGTAGCTGAATTCACTGGAGCAGCCACATACGTCACTTCACTCTGGGTTCCACCTGGGCCGGGCGGTTTCCAGCCAGAATTGACGTTGAGCTATAACAGCCAGGTGGTAGACAGCGCCAGTATTCAAACACAGGCTTCCTGGCTCGGAATGGGCTGGTCCATGAATGATGCCTACATTGAGCGCGACCTGAACGGCACGGATGAGTATGAGGAGGACGATGTCTATACACTGATAGTGAATGGGGTAAGCAGTTTGTTGCTGCCGGTTACCGATCCAGTTACCACCAACCCGGTTACCTATCGCCTCACAAACGAAAACTTTTGGAAAGTCGAATACAATAAGACAACCGATATCTGGACTGTATGGGATAAAACAGGGAACACATATGTGTTTGGAGATGGATACCGTGCAAAATATCCCACGCAGAGGAATGACAGTTCTAAACCCTGCAAGCGCAAAACCTGGCGTTGGCCGCTTACTTCCATGGAGAATATTCACAATCAGGTTATCACATATACGTACTGGAAGGAGTCCCAGGTGGTGGATAGCTTCATGTGCACTCCGGGAAGCAGCGGGAACAACAAAGACGTGGATATCGCCATCTACCCGGATTCCATTACATACCCGAACAACCGCTACCAAATCAAATTCAATTGGATTCAACGTGGAGATTTCAATTACACCTGGCAAAATGATACGGCTTCGACCCGGTTTTATCAGCGTTCTCTTCTTGGATCTATCGAAATTCGTCGCGCCACCAATGTTGCCGGTATCTTCGATAAAGTCATACGAACATATACATTCACCTATGACTCAACATTGATTTATCCAGGATGGGTATGGACTGGCGGCGAGGGCACGAACGCCCTGATAGGGATTCAACAGACAGGTGTGAATGGCGCCACACTTCCCGGATACAGCTTTGAATATGACGGTATGCATTTGAGCAGAGCCAGCAATGGGTATGGCGGCAGCGTGGAATTCGATTACGACCAGACGCCCTGGGCGGAAACCAATGCCCCAAATTCACGCAAAGTCTCCCAAAACATTAAAACCATGTGCAAGAACAACAACGGGAACCCTACCGGCTGGTCGGCATCCAATTGTGTTGACACAGATAACGACGGCAACAGGGATGCTTTAGAAATTCCAGGGGCTTCTACCAACAATACACTTTTACAACAAGACAACCAGGAAAATTTCCAGCCCGGCGCGGCTTACCGGATTTCTGTCAATGCCCGCTCCAATGGCGGGGGTACCATCACGCTCAGCATCATGGATCGCGGTAACCTGATCTCTTCTGCGCCTCTTCCTTTGACCAACCAGTTCCAGGGTTTAACATCCAGCATTCTATATCTCGATGAGCGGGCAAACCCTGCTACAGGCACCTTCTGGCTGCGTATCGATTGTTCGCAAACCTGTTACCTCCAGAATTACACCATCACCCGCCTACCCATGCGCTACCGGGTGACGGAAAGACGACTGTATTCCGACCCAACCGCTCCGCCGATCACATTCAACTACGCCTATTCAGGAGCAAGCACGAATATACCCATCAACTTAGAAGAGGGGAACTCCAATGACGCAGCCACCAGCAACCCCTACATCGAGCCATACGCCGAGTTCCGGGGTCATGATTGGGTGCAGGTTACCCATCCAGATGGTACAGTCCAACAGACATGGTACAACCAGGACGATCAGAAGAAAGGCCTGCCGACCAAAACTGAAATTTTTGACAGCGGTGGTAAACTATTGCAACGCACCGATCCCAGCTGGGGCACAGTCGATTACACCTCCAACGCCTTCATGCCTCGAGAAGAAAACGGCCCAATCTACACCGGGCTGCACATCTACTGGGTGCGCAAGAACAACGAAGAAGTGCACACCTGCGACGGGGCCAATAACTGTATGCTGCGCCGCACGGTGTACGAATACGTGAGCGGGGACCAAGGCGGGACGCAATACGGCAACCTGACGCGAGTGCGGGAGCAATCCTGGAACGGCAGTACCTGGGTCAATTACCGCGCCACGCGCACCTGGTATTTCCCCACCGAGACGGCTTCCGTCTATCTGGTGGGGCTGCCTGCGGCGCGCAACGTGTACACCTGTCCGGGCGGGGTATGTAATTACAATTATGTGGATGCGTTGTCCTCCGTGCTCTACATTTACGACAACCGGACGAACTATTACGACCCGCCAACGGCCGGCAAGTTGACCGACGTGCGCACCTGGATGGATGACCTGGGCAGCGGGAATACTCGCTACAGCCAGGTGAGCTATGTTTATGACGCCTGGGGCAACCCTACACAGGTCAAAACCTGGGACACTTATGGCACAGCCAGCGCAGATCCGCCCGGCAACGCCCGCATCACCAGCACCGTCTACGACAACATCTACCATACCTACGCAACCAGCGTGACCAATCCAAAAGGTCACCCCACCACCTTCACCTACGACTACGACAAAGGCGTCCCCACCAGTGAGACCGACCCGAACGGCAACACCACCACCGCCACCTATGACGACTTCGGTCGGCTGCTCACCATCCGCCGCCCCGGAGATGCCACCGGTTCCCCCACCATCAGCATCACCTACAACGACACGAACCAGGCTTCCGTATGGCCGTTTGGCACAACCGCCACCCAAAAAATCGATGCCAACACCAGCATGACGGTGCGCAAATACTACGACGGGCTGGGCCGCCTGATCCAGACGCAGACCGCCAACGCCCAACTGGACAGCGGCATCAAAGACATCATCGTGGACTACTTTTACGACACCGCCGGACGGCTGTGGAAGCAATCCGTGCCCTACGGGGTGACCCCCGGTTCCGGCTACCGCACACCCTCCAGCCAGCCCGTCACCGTCACCACCTACGACGCGCTCGGCCGGGTCGAGACCGTGACGGCCACGGATGGCACCACCACTGCCTACGCCTACACCATCGCCACCCTCAACGGCGCAAACCACCTGAAAACCACCCTCACCGACCCGCGCGGCAACGCCACCCTCTCCTACACCGACGTATGGGGCCGGGTGGTGTATGTGTACCCGCCGGCCAACCATCCGGCCATCAGCTACAGCTACGACGCGCTCGACCGGCTGGTCCAGGTGGACAAAGGCAGCACCATCGTAGCCCAGATGTGGTATGACTACGCCGGGCGCAAAACCCAGATGAGCGACGCGGACATGGGCATGTGGACGTACGAGTACGACGCAGCCGGCAACCTGACCGCCCAAACCGACGCCCGCGGCTGCACCATCAACTTCACCTACGACACGCTCGACCGGCTGACAGCCAAAACCTACAGCGGCCCGGGCGCCTGTGCCAGCACCCCCGCAGTGAGCTACACCTACGACAGCGGCACCAACGGCCTCGGCCAGCGCACGGCCATGAGCGACGCCTCCGGCAGCACGGCCTGGACCTACGACAACCGCGGGCGCCTCATCCAGGAGAGCAAGACCATCAACGGCGCGGGCACCTTCAAGACCAAATGGGGGTACAATTCCGCAGACATGCTGGCCACTATGACCTACCCGCACAACAACACCGGCGGCACCAACGAAGTGCTGACCTACAGCTACCTGCCACAGGGCCTGCTCGACCGGGTGGCGACCAGTTACGCGCTGGGTGCCTACGTAGACAGCACCCGTTACGACGCGGCCGGGCGCATGGTGCTACAAACCCTGAAACCGAACGTTTTACAGCGCAGTT
>JALUWE010000510.1 GCA_027019845.1 Anaerolineales bacterium
ATAGCCGGCGTGATCGTTGGGCCTTCCCTCCTGGGGTGGGTCAGCGATGGCCCTATTCTGACATTTATGTCGGATATCGGGCTGGCATTTTTGATGTTTCTGGCCGGGCTGGAGATCGACTTCAATGCGATCTTTCCCCGCAATCCCCGCAGGGGACAAACTCACGGAATCAATGTGGTAAAGGTTGCCTTGGGGGTCTATCTGCTCACGTTAGGATTGGCTATTCCAGGGGTGTGGTTGATCAATTCCTGGGGGTTGAATGGAGATTTCTGGCTATTGGTATTTGTGTTGAGTGCCACATCTCTGGGGGTTTTATTGCCGGTTCTTAAAGAACGAGACATGCTCAAGACAACCTACGGGCGAATACTCTTCATTAACGCCATGCTGGCGGATTTTATTACCGTTTTAATACTGACTTTTTACCTGATCACGCTGGATAAAGGGTTCGATCCGGAAATTTTTTCGGTTGGCTTACTCTTTCTTGCCTTTGCGCTGTTTTATCAGTTTGGGCCGAGTTTTGTGCGTCTACCAGCCGTTCAGCATTTCTTTGAGGAATTAACGCGTGCTACCGTGCAGATCAAAGTACGCGGGGCCATTGCGCTGTTGATGTTCTTGGTGGTAATGGCAGAGTTCTTGGGTGCAGAATTAATTCTCGGCGCCTTCTTAGGAGGAATGATAGTTTCTCTACTCAAAAGCCCGGAGGATGAGGGGTTGATTCACAAGTTAGAAGCGTTCGGCTTCGGTTTTTTTATCCCCATCTTTTTCATCCTGGTAGGTGTAGATTTGGATTTGCGTGCGCTGGCCGAATCGCCGGAGAGTTTGTTGTTCCTGCCCATTCTGATTGTGATCTCCCTGATCGTTAAAGTAGCCCCCATGTTGATCACTCGATCACTCTTCTCCTGGCGAGAGGTCATTGGAGGAGGTCTATTACTCAATACTCATCTATCTTTGGAAGTAGCGGTAGCCGTTATCGGGCTACGAACCGGGCTGTTTGGGGCGTCCATCAGCACAATGATTATCCTCTTTGCCGTGATCACTGTGGTTATCATGCCTCTTTTATTTGATCTCTTCGTGCCTTTTGTCAAGAAGAAAATCGAGCGATATATCCTGATCATCGGAGCCAACGAATTGGGCACCTTGGTAGCTGCTCAGCTGCGAGCCCACGGAGAAGAAGTAAAGTTTATGGATGCCAACCCCGATCATCTGCGGGCAATCGAGCAAAAGGGATACGCAATCATCGGTAACGGAAATGTAATCGAGAACTTGGCCCACATCGATCCTCTCCAACTCAAATCCGTGTTGGTCCTGGAAGACAATGATGAATACAACCTGCAGGTTTCCCGCCAGCTATGTATGCAAGGCATTGGCAACGTAATTGCTGTGGTCAAGAACCCGGAACTACTGCCCGCTTTCCGCCGGGCCGGGGTCAAACCCTACTCACCAGCCACCCAACGCGGCACCATCATTTCGATGATGGCGCGGAATCCCGACGCGCTGGATATTTTGACCTCCACAACGGACGAGCGTGATACAACCGAAATCCAGGTCAATAACCCGGCAATCAGAGGAAAGCGTTTACGCGACCTTGAACTACCCGGGGATATGCTCGTCCTTTCTGTTCGGCGCGCCGGCGAACTGATCATCCCTCGCGGGAACACCGTTCTCGAAATTGGAGACCGGCTGACTATTTTAGGCAATGTGGAGGACTTGTCTGAAATTCAGGAATGGATGGAAAGTTATGAAGCAAACCAGCGCTAATCACTGGAAGCGTCCGTGATGAATGCAAACGAACCCGACGGGCTGGCGTGGCATCCACGCAACACACCAGTCGCACCTAAACCAGGAACGCCAGCCCCAGATTGGCGAGCGCGAGCGGGGCCAAAACCAGGGCTGTCTGGCGGCGCAGCGCGGGCGCGCCAAAAAGGGATGCCAGGACCATCTTCGCCAGAATGTTGGCCGTGGTCGCCAGCAGCAACGATTGGGAGGCAGTAGCATACGAAATATCACGTCCTGCCAGTTGCGCCAGAGAAAGCGTGATCGGATCGATCTTCGTCAGGCCAGACAAAAAGCTGGCTACCAAAATACCGGCATCGCCAAACATCTGACTGGCAGCTTTGGTCAACAGCAAAATGAGACCAAAAAGGACCGCAATCTGGATCGCAGGCCATAAGCGGAAAGGGTTGCTGAAATTACCCGCCTCCAGCGATTGTGAACGCAGCGAGCGCCAAAAAAAGAACCCCCCGCCTAATCCCAAAGCGGCCAGCACGGCAAATGCCAGCCAGACCACCCGCGCCAGATTGGGATTGAATGCCAGCACTTCCAGCATCACCCGGAAATACATGGTGGTCGAAGCAATCACAACGCCCAACCCCAGATGACGAGACATCGCCTGCATCTCTTTGCTGCGCTGCGAAAAGCTCAACGTAACCGCAGTAGTAGAAACCAGCCCGCCCAGCAAACTGGTGATCCAGATGCCCTGCTGGTGCCCCCACAGCTTGATCGCCACATACCCCGAAAAACTCACTCCCGAAACAAACACCACCATCAACCAAAGCTGAAAAGGATTGAGCACATCCAACGGCCCAAACGTTTCGTTCGGCAACAGCGGCAAAACCACTACACTGACAATGGCAAACTTCGAGGCGGCCAAAATATCTTCCCGCTCGATGTGCGCTACAAGATTGCGCAGCGTGGAACGCAACGCCAGTAATACCATCGTCAACACCCCTAACGCGGTGGCGCCCCAAAAATATCCCCAATATACCAGCCCGCCCAGCAGATAAGTCAGCAACACAGCCACCTCTGTGGTCAGACCGGCCTCCCCCCGGGAAGCGGAAATGGCGTAAACGATTGCCAACAGGAGCAGCAAACCAACAAAGCCCGCCAGGAAGAACCCGGCCCACTGTTCCGACAGCAATGCCGCCGCACATCCCAGCAGCGCGATGAGGGGAAACGTGCGGATACCGGCAAAGTGCAGGGCTTTTTTCTCGAGCGAAGAATGTTCACGCTCCAGCCCCACCAACAAACCGATCAGCACAGCCAGCACAAATTTGCCAATGATCCCAATCTGTTCAACGTCCATCCTACGAGTTCCTACGAGTTCCCACGAATTCCCACGAGTTCCTACGACTTCCCACGAGTTCCAAAGCCAACACACCCGCAATGAGCAACTTTCCGGCTTCCCAATGCCAACGCCGCCCATTATAATGTCAGTTGTGAACGAAAGACAGGTATCCGCCTACACCTGGCACACCCTTGATATCCAACAAACCCTCCGGCAACTGGAGGTGGACCCAGAAAACGGGCTGACGCCTGCGGAGGCCGCCCGCCGCCTGGAAGAACACGGCCCCAACGAGCTGATCGAACGCGGCCTCACCCCGGCCTGGCGCATCTTTCTCGACCAGTTCCGGGAAACGATGGTGATCGTGTTGCTGGTCGCGGCGATCATCTCCTATTTCTTGGGGGACGTCAAAGACGTGATCGCCATCCTGGCTATCGTAGTGCTCAATGCCATCTTAGGGTTCGTGCAGGAATACCGCGCCGAGCAGGCCATGGCCGCGCTCAAACGCATGGCCGCGCCAGTGGTCAAAGTGCGCCGCGACGGGCAGCTGCAAAAGATCCCCTCGCGCGAACTGGTGCCGGGGGACGTGATCCTGCTAGAGGCCGGGGACGCGGTCCCGGCGGACGCCCGGCTGATCGAGGCCATCAACCTGCGGGTGCAGGAGGCCTCCCTGACGGGCGAATCCGTCCCCGTCGAGAAGCACACCGCGCCGCTGGCAGAGGAAAACACCCCCCTGGGCGACCGCCTCAACATGGTCTACATGGGCACGGCAGTCACCTACGGGCGAGGAAGCGCGGTGGTGGTGGCCACCGGCATGGAAACCGAACTCGGCCACATCGCGAATCTGATCCAAAGTGTGGAAAGTGAGCAGACGCCGCTGCAAAAGCGCATGGCACAGCTCGGCAAATCCCTGGCCTGGGCCGCGCTGGCGATCGTCGGGGTGGTGTTCGGTCTCGGTCTGCTGCGCGGGGAGGAACCCACCCAAATGTTCCTGACCGCGGTGGCCATGGCTGTCGCCGCGGTGCCGGAAGGGCTGCCCGCGGTGGTCACCATCGCGCTGGCCCTGGGCGCGCAACGGATGCTCAAACGCCAGGCCCTGATCCGCAAACTGCCCGCGGTCGAGACGCTCGGCTCGGTCACCACCATCTGCTCGGACAAAACCGGCACCCTGACCGAGAACCGCATGACCGTCACCATCCTGGACGTGATGGGCAAAACCGAAACGTTGGACGCGCTGCTCGAAAACGGCCAGCCGGTGGTGGACGCGGAGTTGAAGCCCGATGTCCAGCCCCCCGCCCGCAGCCTGGGGTTGATGGTCAAGGCCGCCGCGCTGTGCAACGACGCAGTGCTCGAAAAAGACCACGACCGGGACGGCGACCTGCACGTGATCGGCGACCCGACCGAGGGCGCGCTGGTGGTGGCCGCCGCCCATCTGGGGTTGTGGAAACCCGATCTGGACAACCGCTGGCCGCGCGTCGGCGAGATCCCCTTCTCCTCCGAGCGCAAACGTATGACCACCATCCACCGCCCCGACCTGCCGCCCGGAGACCCGTCCACCGTCCCCTGGCGGGACGCGCCTTACGTGGCCTTCACCAAAGGCGCGGTGGACGGCCTGATCGAGATCAGCACCCACGTCTGGGCCGGGGACACCGCCGAACCCATGACCGGCGAGATGCGCAGGCGCATCCTGGAGGCAAACGAGACACTGGCAAACGACGGGCAGCGCGTGCTGGGCGTCGCTTTCCGTCCGCTCGACGCTCCCCCCAACGGGGCCGACCCAGCCACCATCGAGCGGGAGATGACCTTCGTCGGCCTGATCGGGATGCTCGACCCCCCGCGTCCCGAAGTCAAAGAAGCCGTGCAGACCTGCCGCACCGCGGGTATCCGCCCCGTCATGATCACCGGCGATCACCCGCTGACAGCCAGACGCATCGCGCAGGATTTGGGCATCGCGCAAGACGGCGAAGTGCTCACCGGCCAGCAGCTCGCCCAAATGTCCATCGCCGAACTCGAAGCAGTGGTCGAAAAGGTGTCTGTGTATGCCCGCGTCTCCCCGGCACACAAACTCAACATCGTGCAGGCCTTGCAAGACCGCGGCCACGTGGTCGCCATGACCGGGGACGGGGTAAACGACGCGCCCGCGCTGCGCCGCGCCGACATCGGCGTGGCCATGGGCATCACCGGCACGGACGTGTCCAAAGAGGCCGCGGACATGGTGATTCTGGACGACAATTTCGCCACCATCGTGAACGCGGTCAAAGAAGGCCGCAACATTTACGATAACGTGCGCAAATTCATCAAATACACCATGACCAGCAACGCAGGCGAGATTTACGTGATGCTGTTCGCGCCGTTTTTGGGGATGCCGCTGCCCCTCAGCGCGCTGCAAATCCTGTGGATCAACCTGGTGACGGACGGGCTGCCGGGGCTGGCGCTGGCCATCGAGCCTCCGGAGCGACACATTATGCGCCGCTCCCCCATCGCGCCGGAGGAGAGCATCTTCGCCCGCGGGCTGGGGACGCACATCTTATGGGTCGGCCTGTTGATGGGGTTGCTTTCGCTCGCTTCAGGGTATTTCCCCTGGCGGGCCGAGGTCGACTCCTGGCGAACGATTCTGTTCACCACGCTGACCCTCTCGCAGATGGCACACGCCATAGCCGTTCGTTCTTCGCGGGAGTCGCTCTTCTCGCTGGGGTTGCTATCCAACAAAGTGCTGCTGTTTGCTGTATCACTGACGTTCGTACTACAAATGTTGGTGGTGTATGTGCCCTTTTTGCAGGGTGTGTTTGGCACCATTGCGCTCAACGGCTGGGAGCTGGCCGCCAGCCTGGGGTTGAGCCTGTTGGTGTTCGCCGCGGTGGAGGTGGAGAAGTGGGTGAGGAGAAGGTCACAGGCTGGGGGTTGAGGGTCGGGGAGAATTGTGGGAAACTTGTGGGATAGTGTGGGATAAATGTGGGATAAATGTGGGATAAGTTCGAATTTTGGTGCCTCTTGTGGGTAATTGGGTAATTGGGTAATTGGGTAATTACATCCTGAGCGTAGGGCGTAAATCGAGTATAATATCCTTGCTGCCCGTATCCGCCCCTGGGAACGGTACAGCAGGATAGCTATCCGCCAAAAGCGAAAAGCGCAAGCAGCAACACAGCTTCACAATTCGCAATTCACAATTCACAATTCACAATTCACCATTCACAATTCACAAACCGGCCCCTACCGTTTTTCACCCACTCGAAAGGAGGGCACCGTGTCCACCCCAACCTTTTCCCCCGCTGTTTCCGAAAGAAAAAAAGTCACCACGCGCACGTTTCAGCGCAAGAAACGCCGCGGCGAGCCGATCACCATGCTGACGGCCTACGACTACCCGACCGCGCTGGCCGTCGATCAGGCCGGAATCGACTCCATCCTGGTCGGCGACTCGCTCGGTATGGTCGTGCTCGGCTACGAAAACACCCTGCCCGTCACCATGGAAGACATGCTGCACCACTGCCGGGCGGTCTCACGCGGCGCGCGCTACGCCTTGCTGATCGGCGACATGCCGTTCATGTCCTACCAGGTTTCGGTGGAGCAGGCCGTGCGCAACGCCGGGCGTTTTTTGCAAGAGGCTGGCATGGAGGCGGTTAAGCTGGAGGGCGGACGCGAACGCGCCGCAGCTATCCGCGCCATCGTGTCCGCGGGCATTCCGGTTGTCGGGCATCTCGGCTTGACCCCGCAGAGCGTCAACGTATTTGGCGGCTTCCGCGCCCAGGCCAAATCCGTCGAGACCGCCAGACGCCTGATCGAAGACGCCCTGATCTTGCAGGATGCCA
>JALUWE010000511.1 GCA_027019845.1 Anaerolineales bacterium
AAAGCAAAATTCGTCTCTGTGGTCTCGCACGAACTGCGCCTGCCCATGACCTCGATCAAAGGATACACGGACCTGCTCTTACAGGGCATGGTGGGCCCAATCAACGAACAGCAAACCCAATTTCTCGAAGTGATCCGCAACAATGTCGAACGGATGCAGGCGCTGGTCTCGAACCTTTCCGACATCTCCCGCCTGGAAACCGGCCGGCTGCGCCTCAACCGTGGCGCTTTCCAACTGAGCGAAAGCGTAGCGCAGGTGATGAGCAGCCTGGGCGAAAAGATAACAGCCAAGAAACAAACATACGAGTTGAACATCCCCGACAATCTACCGGATTGCTACGCCGACGCCAAACGGGCCGCGCAGGTGCTCTCCAACCTGATTAGCAACGCCTGGAAATACACCCCGGAGGGCGGGCATATTTCGATCTCCGCGCAGGCGCGCGATGAGCATGTGTATGTGGAAGTTGCGGACACCGGCATCGGCATCCTGCCGGCGGACCAGACAAAAATCTTCACCCCATTCTTCCGCTCCGAAGAAGACGCTGTGCGGCAGCAGCCCGGTTGGGGCTTGGGGCTACACCTCGCCAAACGACTCGTCGATGTAATGGGAGGCTCGATGGGCTTCCACAGCAAGCCAGGGGCGGGCAGCACATTCTGGTTTACACTACCCATCTCAAAAACCACGCCGGAAAACAAAACCGCTAATCGTTGACGATTTGTTAGCATCTATGGTATCATCCATCCCGTTCCGGCCTGGATATTCTTGAAATTTCCGGCCAGATTTTCGGTTTTATTGGAGCGTTCATCGACAAGGAGTAAGTCACCTATTGAATAGGAGAAGACGAAGAACATATAGCCCTTCATCCGAATATCGGATCAATAATCGAATCCGGGCAAAAGAAGTACGCCTGATCGATCACAACGGCATCAACGTCGGTGTTGTGCCCATCGAAGAGGCGAGAAAAATCGCCAGAGACGCCGATCTCGATCTGGTTGAGGTAGCTCCCAACGCGAACCCGCCGGTTTGCCGGGTGATGGATTTCAGCAAATTCATCTACGAAAAGAAGAAAAAAGAGCGCGAGGCGCGCAAATCCCAAACAAAAATCGAGATCAAAGAAATCCGTCTGCGCCCTAAAACGACCGCCCACCACCGTTCTTTCAAAGTGCGGGACGCGCGCAGGTGGCTCAACGAAGGCAAGAAGGTGAAGGTGCGTATCCGCTTCCGGGGTCGTGAAATTCATTACCCGGAAATCGCGCTGGAAGATTTGAAAGAGATTGCCGAAGAATTGTCCGACGTTGCCGTCATCGAACAGCCCCCTTCTATGGAAGGGCGCACAATGCTCATGGTGTTGGCCCCCGACAAGGTCAAGAAAAAATAACCGGCCTGGGGCGGGCAACAATCGAAAAATCAGCACAACAGCCGCGGATGCAGGCTTCCGCGGGTTTTGTGTGTAAAGGAGTGTTACTGTGCCACGCAAACCAAGAAAAGGCAAATTCAAACTCAAAACTCACAAAGCCACGGCCAAACGCTTCCGGTTGACCGGCTCTGGCAAGCTGGTGCGCACCAAGATCGGTAAAAGCCACCTGCGCCGCAAGAAATCTGCGCGCGCCAAGGCCTTGTATGCCGAAATGGTGCCGGTGCAGGGCAAAGGGATCATCAAACGCGTCCATCGCCTGGCCCCTTACCTGCGCAAATACAAAGCCAACCCGAACGCCCGCAGCGGGCAGGCCAAAAAAGGCAAATAAATTCCGTTCTCGGGGCACTGTCCCCATTGTTGCGGCCGTTGGGTGTTCAACAGGCAGGATGCTGCCGGCGCCCAGGGGTTCGCAGGAGGTCGAAAATGGCTCGAGTAAAAACAGGCGTCGTTCGCCGTCGCCGTCACAAAAAAATCCTCAAGCTCACCAAAGGCCAACGCGGCACCCGTTCCAAGCTCTTTCGCCGCGCGAACGAGGCCATGCTGCACAGCCTTTGGTACGCATATCGTGACCGCCGCGTGCGCAAACGCGACCTGCGCCGTTTGTGGATCAGCCGCATCAACGCGGCCGCCCGGCAAAACGGCACCACCTACAGCCGCCTGATCCACGCCATGAAAAAAGCCAACATCACCATCAACCGTAAGATGCTGGCCGATCTGGCTGTGCGCGATCCCGAAGCCTTCGCCGCGGTAGTTGCCAGAGCGCAGGCCGGATAGCGCTCCACACAGCCACAACACAGCTATCAGGCAGGCCCGCGCGGCTTGCCTGTTTTTGTGTTGGGGGGCAGGTCGAAGACCAACCCCCATCCTTCGACTACGAGCGGCCAGAGTTCACACGAACTCTCCCCGCCCTCCGCTCAGGAGGCAATCCCCACTCCCTATCCCCACTCCCTATCCCCACTCCCTATCCCTATCCCCACTCCCTATCCCTATCCCCCATCCTTCGACTACAAGCGAACTTTGTTCGCCTTTCGCTCAGGATGCAATACCCAATTACCCAATTACCCAATTACCCAATTCCCCCCCAACTCAAACTCCCATGTCCCTCTCCCACACCTTCCCCTCCGGGCAACGGCTCGAAGTCGTCCAGGGTGACATCACCCGCGAACAGGTGGATGCCATCGTCAACGCGGCCAACGAACAGTTGAGACACGGGGGCGGGGTGGCTGCGGTGATCGCCCGCCGCGGCGGAAAAATCATCGACCAGGAAAGCCGCGCCTGGGTGCAAAAACACGGCCCCGTCTCCCACGCCCAACCCGCCTACACCTCCGCGGGCAAGCTGCCCTGCCGCTATGTGATCCACGCGGTCGGGCCGGTATGGGGGTCGGGCGATGAAGACGCCAAACTGGCCGCGGCCATCGAAGGCTCGCTGCGCCTGGCGGAAAAGCTCGGTCTGGCCTCCCTCGCGTTCCCGGCCATCTCCACCGGCATCTTCGGTTTTCCCAAAAAACGCGCTGCCCGCATCTTCTACCGCACCATTCGGAATTACTTCGCCCAAAACCCCCGCAGCCGCCTGCAACAGGTGCGCATCACCCTCTTCGACCAGCCCACCCTGGACGCCTTTGTTGAAGTCTTCCCTTCGGCCTGGGACACACCCCCCTCAACCCCCTGAACACGGTCAACGCCCGTTGGCTGACGGACGCCCCCGAAACGCCAACGCCGAGAATAACCCTTGCCGCAGGGCCGGCACCAGCACACCGGGCTTCATCAGCTCGGACGGCGGCTTGAGCAAGTGAACCACTTCGATGAAGGCCTGTGCCGCGGTCAGGCTCTCCCCTGCCGCCTTCGCCACCTGGTCTGTGTACCAGTGGCCGATGCGTACTCCCAAGCCGGGCCGCTCGCCTTCGGTTTGCTCCCAGCGAAAATCCTCGCCGGTTGCCAGTTGCCAGGGCACTTTGTACAGCCGCGCCAGCCGTTTGTGAAAACGCAGCCCAAAATCATCGGGAATGCCCGTTCCGTTCAACCCGGCCAGGCTGTTCCCCAGCTCCACCGCGCTCATCGCCGCGATGGTCATCCCCTGTCCGTAGATGGGATTGAACGCGCACACCGCATCCCCAATGGCCGCCAACCCGGCGGGAAAACGCGGCATCTGCTCGAAGTGCTTCCACTCGTTGAAGGCCTTGCGATAGCCGTACACTCGCGAAAGCGGCTCCCAACTCCGGATGGTTTCGTACACCACAGGCGAGGACAACTGCCGGGTGAATTCCAAAAAACCGTCCGCATCCGTGGGCGGCACCACCCCGGCCATACCGCCCAGCGTCACCACCCAGCGTCCCCCCTCCACCGGCATCACTGCCGCCCCCCTGGGATTGTCCGGCGGCGAAACATTGACCACTATCCCCTTCCAGCCGTTTTCGATCCCCTGAGGCGCGCGGTACCAGCGGGTTGCGTAAGCCAGGTGCGAGTTCACGATGGTAGACCGCACCGCGGGATAGCCGTATCCACCCAGCCACGCCGGAAGGTTGGTATTGCGCCCGCTGGCATCCACCACCAGGTCGGCCGCCACCGTCTCCCCGGCAGAGGCACGGTTTGCCGCGCGCAACAACACACCACGCACGCGCCTTTTCGCGCCGTCCAAAACCAATTGCTCCACCGCAGCCCTGCCGCGCAGCGACACGCCCGGAATTTCCCTCACCCGCCGCCGGATGTACCATTCCACCAACACCCGGCTGGCTGCCAGCACGTGCAACCCCAGCGCGCCGTTGCGCATCTGCCCAAAAGGCGTGATGAACAAAAACTCCCGCCCGATGTCGATCTGCACCGCGCCGGCCTGCCGCAAATCCTCCGAAAAACCGGGGAACAAGCCGTCCAAAATCTGCTGGCCGCGAATCAACAAGATGTGTAAATGGTGCGATTGCGGCACCCCTTTGCGAAACACCGGCGACTCCGGCAACTCATCGCGTTCCAGGAGCGTAACACGCTCGAAATGCTCGCTGAGCGTGCGCGCGGCCAACAGCCCGGCCACACCGCCGCCAATCACCACTGCATGTCCAAATCGTTTCATACCTGTCTCCATCTGTCGCGTATGCCCGAAGGCGAAACCCTCCAGACACAAACAGCTTTGCATTATACTTACCCTCCTGGCAAAACACAAGCATTTCTCCCACCGCCCTGCCCACTGAACACTGAATACTGAACACTGAATACTGAATACTGAACACTGAATACTGAACACTGAATACTGAACACTGCCCCATGCTCACCTCTCCCCGCAACCCGCTCATCCAGCACATTCGCAGGCTGCAAAGCCGCGCCCGCGCCCGTCGCGAGGCGGGCGAATTCGTCATCGAGGGGATACGGCTGATCGAAGAAGCCCTGCAAGCCGGGGTGCGCCCCCGGACGCTGATCCACACCCCTGACGTGGGCGCGCGTGGGGAAACCCTTCTGGCCGGGTTGCGTGCCCTGGGCGTCGATCCCCTCCCCGTCAGCCCCTCCGTCATGCAAGCCGCCAGCGACACCCCAACCCCGCAGGGCGTCCTGGCCGTGCTCCCCATCCGGCCCCTCCCGCTCCCCCCGGCCCCCGGCCTGGTGCTGGTCCTCGATCAGGTGCGCGACCCCGGCAACCTGGGCGCCATCCTGCGCACCGCCGCGGCCGCGGGCGTGGAGGCGGCCCTGCTCGCCCCGCACACCGCCGACCCCTACGCGCCCAAAGTGGTGCGCGCCGGCATGGGCGCGCACTTCCGTATCCCCATCCACCCCCTCCCCTGGGACGACATCCGGCAATACACCCGCGGCCTGCACCCCTTCCTGGCCGATGCCCGCGCACAATTGGACTACACAGCCGCCCGTTACGACCGCCCGCTGGCGCTGATCATCGGCAGCGAAGCCACCGGCCCCTCCGCAGAAGCCAACGCGCTGTCCCCCACCCGCGTACGCATCCCCATGCCCGGCGGCACGGAATCCCTCAACGTAGCCGTAGCCGCCGGGATTTTGCTGTTTGAAATTTTGCGCCAGCGGAAATGAAAAACCCTCCCGTTTCGCAACGGGAGGGTTGGAGGAGAAGTATGTCTCTGCGAATTTCGGCTTACGTTCGCTAGCTCAAGTCTCGTTTCATCTGCTCGTATTGCTCACGGGTGATCTCGCCGCGGGCATAACGGCGTGCCAAAATTTCGCGCGGGTCAGCGTCAGGAGCTAAGGGCACGTTCGGGGTGCGTTGGCCGCCGGAGAACAACGCCTTGACCAGCCATACGCCCAGAGCGATCAGCCCACCCCAGAACAGCAGCATGAAGAGCAATCCAATCAGACCAAAGCCCATACCAAATCCTGTCATCATAATAGCACACTCCTTTCTACGAATTTAAGTCTTCCAGTGCTTCGAGATATTGTTCACGGGTGATCTCGCCCCGGGCATAGCGGATTTGCAAGATTTCCCGCGGGGAGGGAGAAGCACCACTCACACTCCCGAAAGTCCCAGCCGGCCCCTGGTTGGTGGCCGTCACCCGGCGCACGATCCAGACAATCAGCCAAATGATCGCGATGATGATAGCCAGGTTGATGATCAGTCCAGTCCATCCATACATTCCGTATCCGTATCCAAATCCGTGCATCATGGTTGCACCTCCTTTGGTGTCGTTTTGCTTTTCAGCGTTGTTTTTTTCAAGTTCGCCTTTATTGTAGCCAGGTTGCTTAAAGGTTCTTTGAAGCGTGATTAAAGGTTTTGTAAAGAAATTTTAGGAGCAGGGCTGACGCCGTTCGTAAACTCAAGTGCAGGTTTTATTGTCATTAGTAACACCTGCGCAAATCCTCTCAGAGCGACACATCCCTGTCATTCTGAAGGAGCGCATCTCCTCCGTCCTTCTGAGGGCACGCAGCGCCCGAAGAATCCGGAGTGCAACGACCTTCGGGGCGACCGGCCGGTCGCCCCGACCTCCAATAACCACGCGCCGTCCCCCGTCCCCGGTCCCCCGTCATTCTGAGGGAGCGCAGCGACCGAAGAATCTCCCCCACCATCGCTGAGATTCTTCGCTGTCGCTCAGAATGACGCAAGCAACAGCAGGCATGAACTGTGTCACTCCGTTAGGGAGGGGAGCAGAGCGTAATGAGAACTCTGAAAAGCCCTACCCCCGCCCCAGACAGGGCTTGAAAGACAAAAGCTCCTCACCGGAGGAGGGCGGGCAAGACGAAAGAGAAAGTGCTGCCTTTGCCGGCCCCCTCGCTTTCGGCCCAGATGTATCCCCCATGCGCTTCCACCAGATGTTTAGCAATGGTCAACCCGATCCCGCTGCCGCCACTCACCCGCGAGCGGGATTTGTCCACCCGGTAAAAACGGTCGAAAATGTGCGGCAGATGTTCCGGGGGGATGCCAATGCCTGTATCCCGCACGCTCACCAGAATCCAGCGGTCGGCCCTC
>JALUWE010000512.1 GCA_027019845.1 Anaerolineales bacterium
GCCCCAAAGGCGCACCGTACCGTCTTCTGAGCCGCTGGCAAGTGTCTGCCCATCGGGAGCGAAAGCAATAGCGGTAACCCGATCGGAATGCCCCTCAAATGCCGTTAATCCGTTCGATGCCTCTACATTCCACACGTATACACCACCCGCCCGTGTGCCAAAAGCAATGCGTTGGGAGTCAGGTGAATACGCCAGGCTAACGACGGTGGAATCGCTTTCTATGGCTGTGATCATCTGAAAGGATTCAGCATCGTAGAGAGCCACCCCCAGAGAGTAGCCAACTGCGAACCACTTGCCATCAGGCGCCCAGACCACTCGTTCCAGATTGCCTTTCCCCAGGCGGGCCAGTTGGATCACCTGCTCGGCATTGTCTTCCCCAATTGGGGCGATGAGCCTGGGAAACGCGGTCCCTTCCAGAATGGGGAACGAGATGGTAGGTTGAGGAAGCTGCGTGGGAGTAGGCGGGGGAGGGGAAGTGGGGGTTTGTGTTGGTAGGGGTGTGAAGATGGGGGAGGTTGGCGGCGGCGGGGCGGTTACGGTGAGCGTGGAGGCAGCATTTTGGTTGCTCCGCAACAGCCAGAATGCCGTTACAAGTAGAGTAACGATCACAAGCGCGACCCAATACATGCGCACACGCCGACCCGTCACGACTTCATTCCTGGGTTCTGGTGGAGGTGGAGGTGCCGGAGGGGGGGGTTCGATCTCGGTAGTTCCTCCCCACTGGATGGCCTTCAGGGCCGCTACCATCTCCCCTACATTAGAGAAACGATCATCTGCATCTTTCGCCATGGCGCGTTTGATGATCGTGTTCACTTGCGGCGGCAAATCGCCACGTATTTCTGTGAGCAGCGGGATCGGGTCGAAAAGATGCATTTTCATAATCTGTCCGGCCGAGTCCGCTTGATAAGGTAATTTGCCGGAGAGCATCTGAAACAGAGTCACCCCCAAAGCGTAAATATCCGCACGTTGATCGATGCGCTCGCCTGCCTCGAATTGCTCGGGACTCATATAAGCCATGGTGCCAATCGTCCGGGAGTTAGTGCCGAATGTAGCATCCAACACTTTAGCGATACCAAAGTCAGCAATATAGGGGTCGCCGCGTTTATCGAACAAAATATTGCTGGGTTTGATGTCCCGATGGATGATGCCGTTCTGGTGAACTTCTTCGAGCGCAGGTAACAACTTGTCCAACAACTCAATGGTCTCGCTCAGCGATAAGGGGGCAATTTTCAAACGCTCCTCTAAAGTGCCTCCCTCCATATATTGCATGACCAGATAAGGGCGGCCTTCATGCTCCCCAAAATCATACACTCGCACAATCGAGGAGTGTTCCAGCTGGGCAATCAGACCGGCTTCGTTTTTGAACAGGGTCAAGAATTCTTGAAAGGACGTATCTCCGGCTTGCAAGACTTTTATTGCAACGTTGCGGTTCAACTTTGGGTCCCGCGCCAAATAAACGATTGCCATCCCCCCTCGTCCTAACTCTTGAATGACTTCATACCGGCCAATGGTTTGCATGTCGTCTCTTCCAATCGCTGTGTGAGTCGGCCACGGCGGCCACTCATTCTAGAAGTTACGCAGTTGACAGGAGAAAACCCCGTTTCGTGTCATGGCGAGCGCCCATTGAGACACGGTGACCTGTGCTCAGTGACGGTTTTTCGAAACCAAGGCACGATAATCGGTCTACCGTGTCTTTCTGTTTGTCAGACACTATCATACTAGGCATGGAGCCATCTCCCGCACGGTATGGGAGAGCGTTTCCCTTCGCTAGCCACTTCGCCTTCGGCTCAGGGCAGGTGCGCCCTCGCGATAACATGAAAGGTACCGCAGTGCGTAACTCCACTCATCAGAAATACTGCCGGGGGGCGCGGCCTTTCTTTTCGAGCACACGCGGGTATTGGATGTCTTTGGGCGCGTCCGGGTTGGTGCCGGCCAGTTTTACCTCGAACCTGTGTTCGTCGCCGTAATCGAAAATGTACAGGATGGATTGTTTCATGCGCAGGTTGAGATCGCGAATGCGCATCTTGGAGGCGTCAGGGCCGCTGGCCAGGGGGTGGGCGAATTTTGAGCTTTTGGTCGCCATCGATTCACTCCTTGTGTGCCTCCAGATAGGATTGTAAAATCACCGCCGCGGCCAGATCGTCCAGATGCCCGCGGCGTTTTGCACGTCCGGCACCCATCTCCCGGCGGGCCTGCCGCGCGGCTTGCGTGCTGCCGTACTCGTCCCACAATTCGACCGGGATACCGGTTTGGGCGCGCACCGCGCCGGCCAAACGCCGCGCCCGGCGGCTGGCAGGCGTTTCCCGGTCGTCCCAGTCTTTTGCCTGGCCGATCACGATCCGTTCACAACCGTGTTCCTCCGCCAGGCGAACGATGCGGGCCGCGTTTTCGCCGCGGGAGACGTGCCGGAGCACGGTCAGGGGCCGCGCCAGCGTGCCGGTCGGGTCGCTCACCGCCACGCCCAGCCGCTTTTCGCCGGGGTCTATGCACAAAACTCGCATCTCGAAAATTATATCCGTTTTTCACGGATCGAATGCGAGGTTGGCCGTAAATTTTTGCAGATATGCCGGTGTTGTGCCCTCGCTATCCCCCCACCCCCACCTCGATCCTGAATCCCAGCAACGGCAGCCGCGGCCACCAATCCGGGGTGAGTTCGATGACCGGGGGCTGGGAGAGCGGCAGCGCGGCGGCCAACCGCTCGCGGGCGGTTGCCGGAGGCTGTCCCAGGGTGAGGGCCACGGCTTGCGCCGCGTTCACCTCGGCTGCGATTTCACGTTGTGCCCTGATCTGCCAGTTTGCGCTCAACTCGGTATCCAGTTGCGGTTGGGTGAGCTGTTCGATGGTGAGCGTTCCCGGCAGGGGCCGGAATCCCGCGGGGAGGGAGGCGTCCAGCACCAGTTGAGCCAGCTCTCGCAATTCCACCTCGGTGACCACCAGCCCTTGAAACTCCAGCCGCAGCGAGACTTGCAGCGTGTCCGCGGGCCGGGTATCTTCGGGGGTGTAGGTTTCTTCCAACGTGGTGAGCAGGAAAGGGGTGGTGCTGAGCAGCAGGTCGCCGGGGCCGAGCAGGGCCTGGATTTCCGCGGCCGCGGTTGCGCGCAATTGGTCCAGCAGTTGGCGGTAGGCGCGGCGGCGGTCGAGTTGGCTGGGTGCGGCCAGAGTCTGGTCGCTGCCGCCGCTGGTAGGCGACGGGTTGGTGACGGTGAGTTGCAGCCCCAGCGTACCTTCGATGGTCCGAATCGCGCCCGCGGGCACGTTTCCCTGGCTGCCGGGCTGCACGGCCTGGACGGGCACATCCACCACGCCGCCGGTTTCCGCGGGGGTGCGCGCCTGCCGGGTGGTGACGAAGCGCACCGGCGGGCTGTCCATCGTCATCACCACCGTGCCCTCCGGGATAACCACCGCCACGTCGGTCAGATTGGTGAACTGCACCCGCCCGGTTGCCGGCTGGTCAGGGATTTCCACGCTGCCGGTGGTTTCGATGCTGTGAACCCCTTCCACGACCACCTCAATCGGGCGGGTAGGGATGGTGCCGGAGGGGTTGACCCTGGTGATGCTGGGGCTGGTCAGCGCGGTGAAGGTGATTTGCTGCGTTTGGGTTTCCGGGGTCAGGGTGATCTGCGCGGAGGGGAAGATGAAGGCGGCCAGCGCGAGCACAGACAACACGCCCAGCAGGAAGAACCCGACCCGGGCCGGGAAACTGTGTACCCAGGCGGGGCGCGCGCCGCGGGCATACCGGCGCATCTCCAGAACGTCCGGCGGCCCCTCTGCGGCGCGCCTTCGCCGCCAGATGTCGAAGCGCGTCCGTCTACGCCGCCTGCGCCAGCGGGAGGTCTGCGCCTGGCGGGTGGCGTTGAAAACCGGGATCTCCAGCGCTCTGGCCCAAAAGCGAACTTCGGGGTTTTTGGTGACCAGTGCGATTTGTGCGCCCAGCTCCACCGCGCGGCGTTTGATCAGCAGCAGGTCGAGCTTGCTGTCCAGGATGCGTCCGTCCTTTTCGGGCCAGACGAGCAGGATGCGCGGGGTTTTCCCCCAGGCCATCTTGTCCCGCACGGAAACCGCGTCATCGTAGGGGTCGAGCTGGATGATGTGGGTTTTCATGCTATCCCAACTTGTCCTCCAGCCAGGGGCGCACGCTTGCCAGCGCGCTGTCCAGCTTGCCGGGGTCGCGGCCACCGGCCTGGGCCAGGGTGGGTTTGCCGCCACCGCCGCCGCCGAGCTGCCGGGCCACGAACCCGGCCAGTTCCCCGGCTTTGATTCCGCGCGGGTTCAGGTCTTTGGTGACCGCGGCGACCAGGAGCGGGCGGCCATTACGTACCGTGGCGAGCACCGCGACCGCGTTCTGGGGATGGCGTTCGCGGAACTGGTCTGCGGTTTTGCGCAGGGTGTCGGCGTCCGCGTCGGGGAGGGTGGCGGTGAGCAGGGTGACGCCGCGCACGGTTTGGGTTTTCTCCAGCTGGCTGGCGAATTCGTAGCGCGCGATCTGGGAGCGCAGGGCGGCAGCTTCTTTTTGGGCGCGTTGCAGCTGCTGGAGCATGGCGGCGGTTTTTTCGGCTGCGCCATCGGGGTGGGTGTCCAGCAATTGGGCCACCTGGCGAAGCTGGCGGCGGCGTTTTTGTACGTGCTGGTACGCGGCGCGGCCGGTGATGGCTTCGATGCGGCGGATACCGGCGGCCGCGCTGCCCTCGCTGGTGATCAGAAACAGGCCGATATCGCCGGTTTCCGCGCAGTGGGTGCCGCCGCACAGCTCGTAGGAGAATTCGCCGATGCGGATGGTGCGCACGGTTTCGGCGTATTTTTCGCCGAACAGGGCGATGGCGCCTTCTTTTTTGGCCTGCCGGAGGGGTTTGTGCGCGATTTGCAGCTCGTAATTGGCGAGGATCTTGTCGTTGACGAAGTCTTCGATCTGTTGGATTTGTTCGGGAGTGAGGGCTTCGGGGTGGGTGAAGTCGAAGCGCAGGCGGTCGGGCGCGACCAGGGAACCGGCCTGGCGGGCGTGGTCGCCCAGCACGTGGTGGAGGGCGGCGTGCAGCAGGTGGGTGGCGGTGTGGTTGCGCATGATGTCGCGGCGGCGGGCGGCGTCCACCTGGGCCACGGCGGTGTGTCCGGTCTGGGGGTGGCCGTGTTCGACGGTGCCGAGGTGCACGATCACGCCCGCGGCGGGGCGGCGCATGGCGGTGACGCGGATGCGCCAACCGGCCTGGCTGCCGTTCCCGGGGGCTTGTTCGATCACGCCGGTATCGTCCACCTGGCCGCCAGCTTCGGTGTAGAAGGGGGTTTCGGGCAGCAGGATTTCGACTTCGTCGCCGGGGTGCGCGGCGTCCACCGGGTGGCCGTCACGCATGATGGCCAGCACCTCCCCCGACCGGGTCAGGGAGGTGTACGGGTCGTAGCCCACCCCGTCGGGGCCGAGTTTGCCCTCCTCCTGGAGCTCGCGCAGCAGTTTGGCGTAGGTTGGGGTGTCGTCTGTGCCCATCACGCCCATGGCGCTGCCCGCGCCGGAGGCCCGACGGTGGGCTTCCATGGCCTGGGTGAAGCCCTGTTCGTCCACCCGCAGGCCGCGCTCTTCTGCAATGTCTTTGGTGATTTCGAGCGGCATTCCGTAGGTGGTGTAGAGGCTGGCGGCTTGTTCCCCGGGCAGGGTGCGCTGGCCCGTGTCGAGTTTGTCGAGCAGGGTGTGGAGTTGGGCTGTGGCGCGGTCCAGGGTGCGCTGGAATTGTTCTTCTTCGCGGGTGATGTAGCGCAGGATGGTGTCCCGGTTTTCGGGCAGTTCGGGGTAGGCTTCGCCGTAATTTTGGATGACCACATCGGCGATTTGCGCCAGGAAGGGGTCGGTGAGGCCGATTTTGCCGCCGAAGCGGTAGGCGCGGCGGATGATCATGCGGGTGACGTAGTTGCGCCCCAGGTTGCCGGGGACGACGCCGTCTGCGATCAGGAAGGCGGCCGCGCGGGCGTGGTCGGCGATGACGCGGTAGGGGGTGAAGTGGCCCTCGCGTTGTTCGTCGGAGTGGCCGGTGAGCTGTTGGGTGGCCGTGATCAGGGGCCAGAGCAGGTCGGTGCGGTAGTTGGAGGTCACGCCCTGGAGCACCGCGACGATGCGTTCGAGACCCAGGCCGGTGTCCACGTGTTTGGCGGCCAGGGGGTGCAGGGTTTTGGGGCCGGTGCGGTTGTATTGGATGAAGACCAGGTTCCACAGTTCCAGGAAGCGGTCGGTTTCGAGGGTGGCTTTGGTGACCGGGCCTTCTTCGGGGCGCAGGTCGATCAGGATTTCGGAGTTGGGGCCGCAGGGGCCGGTGTCGGCCATTTCCCAGAAGTTGTCTTTGCGGCCAAAGTAGAAGATGTGGTCGGGGTCGAACCCGGGTTGGGCGCGCCAGTGTTCGACGGCTTCTTCGTCGGTGGGGATTTCGCCGAGTTCGTCTTGGAACACGGTGGCGTACAGGTGTTCTTTGGGCAGCCCCCAGACTTCGGTGATCAGTTCCCAGGCCCAGGCGATGGCTTCTTTTTTGTAGTAGTCGCCGAACGACCAGTTGCCAAGCATTTCGAAGAAGGTGTGGTGGGTGTCGTCGCGGCCTACGTCGTCGAGGTCGTTGTGTTTGCCCGCCACGCGCATACATTTTTGGGAGTTGGCCGCGCGGGTGTAGGGGCGTTTGTCTGTGCCCAGGAACACGTCTTTGAATTGCACCATGCCGGAGTTGGTGAACAGCAGGGTGCTGTCGCCGCCGGGCACGAGGGAGGAGGAGGGTACGAAGGTGTGCCCGCGTTGGACGAAAAAGTCGATGAAGGTTTTGCGGATAGCGTTGCCGG
>JALUWE010000513.1 GCA_027019845.1 Anaerolineales bacterium
AACTAATTCTGCAACGAATCGCTTACACATCACACGCCTGGAGGGCCCAAAATGGTGCAATTATATCCTGCAAACGTTCTGGAACAGGCCAGGGCAACCCTGGATGGTTGGAAAAAACTCGAAACACCGCCGGATTTCATCGAGGGGCTTTCCTTCGAAGAGATGCTCGAAGAATTCCAGAGAGCCGAATCTTTAATCGACCAAATTGGGAGTTTGGGGCACGTTTTGCAGCTCTCTGATCTCTATTATCAATGTGATGAGATGCTTTGCGAGCTGTGGGCCAAAACCCGCCGCGTGCGAGCAACCATACGCCAGCGTTATGGGGAGGACTCCCCGGAATACCTGCTCGTTTCGGGATCGCGCCTGAGAAACAAGGTCCAGTTATAGGGCCTCCCGCCTTTCCTGGTGCAGATGACAATACCTTGAGCCAGCTTTTGGCCGCTTTCGGCAGGGTGTACCCGCTTTTGTCGTTCCCTGGCAATATTTCATCTCTTGCTGTGCCTCTTCGGCAATGGCAGCCGCGGGTTGGCGGGGCAGCCCGCCCTGCGCGCCAGACAATTCATCCACGATTTCTAACAAGCGGTCGAGCTGCGCGTGCAGATCGTCTAGTGCTCTCCGGTTGGGGGACACCGGGCCGGTTGTGCTCTTCAGCCGCTCCACAGCCCCTTCCAGTTCGTAAAACTCCGAGTGGAACTCGGAAACGATATTTTCGGGATCGGGAACCAACCCCGCGTCGGAGGCCACTCCCAACAAAACCTGCCCATCATAGCTGAGAATACTGATTCCCAGCCCCAGGCGTCCCGATTGCGGCACCCAAAACATGATGTTACGCACCGGCTGCCCCGCCAGATAGATCGTCTGCCGCGGGCCGGGCACATTGGTCATCACCGCGGTTACCTTCATCCCAAAAATGTTCACCACCAGCCTCTCGATCTCCGCCGGGGCCATCCCCATCGCATTCAAGATGCCAAACGAGACCACAGGTTCAGGGGAGCCTTTGATGGCATCCATATTGCGTTTGAGCTGGTAGAGTCTTTCGATAGGCGACTCCACGCCAACCGGAAGCGAGAGAAATACCAGGCCGAATTTGTTCCCCAACTCGATAGGCCCATCCAACGGGCGCAGGTTGACCGGCACAGCCGCGCCGATACGCAACCCTTCTACATCCTGCCCGCGTGCCAACATATAGCGACGCAACGCGCCGCTCATCGCGGTCAGCAACACGTCGTTGACCGTCGCGCCAGTGGCTTTTCCGACCGCCTTCACTGCTGCCAGCGGCAGGGGTTGTGACCAGGCGGCCCTCTTCTGCACCCCAAGCGGGCCTTTGAAGATGGTTGCCGGGTCGGGAGGGCGCAAGGCGATGCGCGCCAACGCGGCCGCGCCTTCCACGCCCAATTCCGCGGCCCTCACCAACCTGGAGGGTTCCCGCAGGAGCGCTCTGCTTTCGTGAATCAGGCGCCGGGATATTTTCTGGCCGGCACGTGAGGTTGCCGCGGCTCGAAGGAAAAATCGCTCCAGCGGCCCAGCGGGCACTCTCCGCCGGACATCATCGCGCCCGGCCTGCCATGCCCCCTCCGGGCTGTCATCGGTCAGCGAGAGTAGAACTCGCACCAACGCAATCCCGTCCGCGATGCAATGGTGCAGACGGCAGAAGAGCGCGCTGTCTCCCTGGCGGTAGTTTTCGATGAAATGAAATTCCCACAGCGGCTTGTCGAAATCCAAAGGCGTGCTCATCAAACGGCTGGACAAATCTTGCAACGCGGCCTGATCGGATACCGGCGGGGTGAAGCGGAAAAGATGATCTTCGATGTCGAAATCTGGAACGGTTTCCCAATAAGGGGGGGACAACGGGTTGCGCGGCTGCACCACCCGCTGGCGAAAACGCTCGAAATGCAGCAATCTCTCTTCCAACAATGCTCGTAAGCGGTTAAATTCGACCCTGCCGTCGAACGTCATCACCCCAGAGATCATCATCAAATTGGTGGGATGCTCCATCCGAAGCCAGGCAGTATCTACGTTGGATAGTTTTTCGCGTTGGGCCATGTGCAACTCCTATGGGTGTATTCGCTCCCATTTTACCTTATTCGAGGTTTGCAGGTGCCAAGTTGAACGAATGGCAATCACTCAGACAGGTCGTTGCGAAACCGCATTTTTTTCGCTGAAGCAATTCCCTCCAACAAGGCTCGCAACTATCCCCCTATCGTGGGGTTAAGTCTAGCGAAACCTCTTCAGGAGATGGTAGATTCAGGAGGAGGACTTACGCACTTGAAAAGTCGCACCCAGACCTCACAGGTCTCAAAGCGCATGGAGATGCCCGGATGCAATCTATTTTGGGCAAAATCTTCCTGCATCGTGTGGTAGTAGACCTGTGAGGTCTCAACTGCGTAAGTACTGTCAGGAGCTATCAGGCACACGGAAACAGAGATGTAGACGAGGGGCACCAGCCTACCAATCTGCCAATCTACCAGCGAGGAGATTGCCAATGACTGAAATCAGATTCCAGATAGACGAAAACGGAATTGGACTGGTGGAAATCGACCGGCCACACGTGCGCAACGCGCTGGACTGGTCGAGCATGGAGAGGTTCGCCGAAATCGTGGAACAAGCACACCAGGCCACGGATATTCGCGCCCTGATCGTAACCGGCGCGGGACAGGCTTTCGTTTCTGGTGGGGATTTGTCGGTACTCCAACATTACCCGCTGCCCGAGCACGGCGAACGGCTGGCCACCATCATGGGCGACGCGTTGCGCCGCCTGGAGGACCTGCCCTATCCCACCATCGCGGCCATCAACGGCCCGGCGCGCGGCGGCGGCGCGGAGGTCGCCATGGCCTGCGATCTGCGCGTGATGGCCGAAGACGCTAGCATCGGCTTCGTACACACCCGGCTGGGAATCGTCACCGCCTGGGGGGGCGGCCAGCGACTGCTGCGCACGGTGGGCTATGCCCGGGCACTGGAGCTTCTAACCACCGGACGGGTGATCTCGCCTGACGAGGCCTACTTCCTGGGCATGGTCAACATCATCAGCCCGGCTGGCGAAGCGCTCTCAACAGCCAAAATCCTGGCGGGGCAAATCGCCTCCAACCCGGCGGATTGCATCCTGGCCACCAAACGTTTCCTGCGCCGCGGGCTGACCGAACCTGAAGAGGTCGCCCTCGCGGCGGAACGTGCGGAGTTTCCGGCCTTGTGGGATACAGAATTCCGCCGCCAGGCCGTTGCCCGCTTCTTGAAAAAATCCAAAAAAGCCATCCAGGACCTGGTGGAACGCAAAAACATGCTCTCTGGCGATAGCAAGGCGTGATGTCTACCACCCCTTGAAACAATCCGGTGAAATAAAACATCACCCCGGAAGGCTGACCCCTCCGGGGTGATTGTATGATCCGGTAAAGCTTCTGTAATCTGTGCGGGATTAATGGTGGCCGTGGTGCTCGTGGCCGCCTTCTTGCTTTTTCGCCAGATATTTTTCCGGGTCTTTCTCGAACGCGGCCTTGCAGCCGGGCGCGCAGAAGTAGTAGGTCTCGCCTTTGTATTCATACGTCGCGGCCGCAGATTGAGGGTCCACTTCCATGCCACAAACCAGATCAATAGCCATAGGATTTACCTCCTTTCAGAATTTTTGGATCAAGCCCGCCGCGCCCCGAAAAGCCCCCTGCCTTCCGGGGCGTGGGTCAACTTGCAAAAAGGGTAACATAGCCAATCAGCGCGATCAGACCGACGATGATGAGCAGCACCACCCATCCGACGGGGGTGCCCATCATCCCGGCCATCATCGCCATGCCGCCCATCGCCATGCCACCACCCAAAGCGATGAGCAGCAACACCAGCAATACTACGCCGATGACAATGAGCAATACAGTTCCTGTATCCATCTACCAACTCCTTCACTTGACCTACTCAAACTCAGAACTCCGAAGTGGGGTATTTCTCGCCGGACGGTCTACCACGGATCAATTGCCCGGTTTCGACCACCACTTGCAAATCCTCATCAGGCGGCACCAGGGCCAACCCCTCCTCATCCGTCACCGCCACCTCGTTACCGTTCTCGTCCAGCAGGCGCACCACAAAACGGTCCAGACTGCGAGGGGCAGGCCCCTGGATATAGGTGCCATCCAGTTGGAACTGGCTGCCGTGGCACGGGCAAATGAACTTGTGTTCCTGACCTTGCCAGTTGTACAGGCAGCCTAAATGCGTACAAACTTTGTACAGCGCGATGATGGAGCCATCCTCCAGGCGGGAGAGCCAAAACTTGCCTTTAGGGTTCTCGGCCGGATCACTATCTGGCTCCGGAAAAACTTCCGAGACCTTGCCCAGCACAAACCTGCCGCCAAATTCACCTTCTTTGAAACGAGGGAAGGCAAATAGAACGGTCACCGCGCCGATGTCGATCAAAAAGAAGCCCAGCGAAGCCAGCCAGGCCAGGTTCAAAAATTCGCGGCGGGTTACTTCAGGATTTTGTTCTTCATTTTGTGGTTTTTTGTTAGCCATCACCAAACCTCCGAGGGGATGCGTTTTTGGAAGCGCGCCGCGTTGCCCATGCGCTACGCGCTTCCGTAAAATTTAGCCCTTTACCTGGACAGGTTCTGTCATTTTGTAGCTCCCAGAAGACACCCGTTCATCTTTTTCGCGCAGGTAAGGCGGGCGAATGTCCACCTTGCGCAGCCGGTTGGCGTTGCTGACCACGGTAATGGAGGAGGTCGCCATAGCGATCTCGGCCAGCACCGGGTGCATCCAGCCGATCACGGCCAGCGGGATCATGGCAACGTTGTAGAAGAAGGCCCAAAACAGGTTCTGCTTGATCTTCTTGAAGGTCGCCCGGCTGAGCATGATGGCCTGCACCACGCCGGTCAGTTCACCGCGCACCAGGGTTACGTCGCTGGCTTCGATGGCGATGTCCGTGCCCGTGCCGATGGCGATGCCCACATTGGCCTGGGTGAGGGCCGGTGCATCGTTGATTCCATCCCCCACAAAGGCCACCAGGCCGAATTTTTGCTGAAGTTTCTGTACTTCGGCCACCTTTCCATCCGGCAACACCTCGGCCAGCACGTGGTCGATGCCCACCATGCGGGCGATGGCCTCCGCCGTGCGCTGGTTGTCGCCGGTGATCATGGCGGTCTGGATGCCCATGTCGTGCAGAGCGGCGATGGCCTGCGCGGAATCTTCTTTGAGGGTGTCAGCCACTGCGATCACCCCGGCCAGCGCACCGTCAATGGCGACCAGCATGGCGGTCTTGGCTTCATTCTCCAGGCGAATGAGTTCATCTTCCAGAGGATCGGGGTTGATGCCGTTTTCCCGCATCAGGCGACGAGAGCCGACCAACACCTTGCGCCCATCTACCTCTGCGATCACGCCTTTACCGCGCACCGCCTCGAAGCTCTGCGGTTGGGCCAACGCCAACCCGAGCGACTCAGCACGCTCCACAATGGCACGGCCCAGCGGGTGTTCGCTGCCACGCTCCACCGCAGCCGCAGCCGCCAGCACCACCTGTTCGCTCAGGTCGCCCGCGGGCACGACATCGGTCACTTCGGGCTTACCTTTGGTGATCGTGCCGGTCTTGTCGTAGACCACGATCTGCACGTCTTTGAGCGTCTGAATAGCCTCGCCCGTGCGGATCAGGATGCCGTTTTCCGCCCCCATGCCGCTGCCGACCATCAGTGCCGTCGGCGTCGCCAGCCCCAGCGCGCAGGGGCAGGCGATCACCAGCACAGCCACCATCGAAACGATAGCCAGCGTTATCACGCCCAGATTGGGGTTCACCCACGGCAGGAATGTGCCCGCCTCCACCAGCGGCTTCATCACGCCAGGCGCAAACACCCACGCCAGCACAGTCAATACCGCGATACCGATCACCACCGGAACAAACACACCGGTCACTTTGTCGGCAAACTCCTGGATGGGCACCTTCGACCCCTGGCACTCATCCACCAGTTTGATCACCTGCGCCAGGAAGGTGTCCTTCCCGATCTTGGTGGCCTCAACCTTGAGCAGGCCTTCCTGGTTGACGGTCGCGCCGATCACCTCGTCGCCGGGGCGTTTGTTGACCGGCATCGATTCGCCGGTGGCCATGGATTCATCCACCGCGCTCTCGCCAAAACGCACGATACCGTCGGTAGGGATTTTTTCGCCGGGGCGCACTACCATCAAATCGCCGACCTGCACTTCCTCGATGGGCACTTCGATTTCCACGCCGTCGCGTTCGATGCGCGCGGTCTTGGCGCCCAGCTCGAGCAATTTACGGATGGCCTGCGAGGCGCGGCCTTTGGCGCTCTCTTCCACGTATCGCCCGGTCAGGTGGAAGGCCATGATCATGGCGGCCACACCGGCATAGTTGGCGACGGGGAAGAAGAACCAGGCCGGGCCGGTGAGCAGCGAAACACCCGTGCCCAGCGCGATCAGCGTGTCCATGTTGGCGTGACCATGACTGACCGCAGCCCACGCCCCCCGGTAAGTAGGCCAGCCTACCCAGAACAACACCGGAAGTGCTAGCAAGATCATGCCCAGGTTGAAAATCGTTTCATTCGGCCAGGTGATCCCAAAAAACATCTCCAGGAACATCCACAAAATGATCGGGATGGTGAACCCCCAGGCAACGCGCATCCGAAAACGGGCTTCCGCCATCTTGCGCTCTTCCTGATCGGCTTCATCTTCCCCCTCGCCGCTTTCCAATTCCAGCACCTGATAACCGCTGTCGGCCACTGCTTTCTTGAAGTCGGCCAGGGAAGCCACACCAGGGATGTACGTCACCGTAGCGCGTTCGGTCGCCAGGTTCACCATAGCATTGAGCACGCCGGGCACATCGGCCAGCGCGCGCTCAACATGGGATACACACGAAGCACAGGTCATCCCCCCGATAGGAAGGCTCATGGTTTCGGTGAGTACATCATATCCCGCATCCCGCACCGCGTCGACCAGTTCGCCCGTTTCCACACCGCCATTGGCAAAGCGCACCGTGGCGCGCTCAGTTGCCAGATTGACGCTCGCTTCTGCCACACCGGGGACTTTGCTCAAAGCCCGCTCGATGTGCGAAGCGCACGAAGCGCAGGTCATCCCCGTTACGGGAAGCGTAAGTTCTTGAATTTTTTCCATGTCAATTATGCCTCCAGAAGGTTCTTTTTTTATTGAATACTACACCAATCGCTTACTTTTTCCAATAGTGAAATCAATCTTTTCAGTGCCTGTCTCGATATGATTACTCGGCAACCCTTCAGTCTGCTCCTCACTCAATCGATACAGCCCCACCGCTGGCAGCGCGGTCTATCCGCACCGGTGGGTGGAGCACCTGTTCTCAAGTAGGGATTCCCTTCTCAGACAACATCCGAGCTCCCCGAAACCTGGAATACGTTCATTGCCAGGCCACTCAGCACCGACTGAATGAACCCTTGCAATTCCGGCTCGACTTGCACATCCGGCGAGTCAACGATCTTTAGCTCTGTATACGTGTCGTGACCGTGTACCACCAAAGAGGCCGGGAAAGACGAATCATTATACACCAACAAAACCACCATCTGGCAATTGCAAGGCGAGGTCTTGTGATGAGGGCACACGTTTTCGGTAAAGGACGCGCAGGCAGAGCGCAAATCGAAGGAACGAATCACCTTCATACCGTTTTTAGTCAGGTGATCGGTCACCAGATCGACAGCCGTTTCGCAATCCAATGACAGAGTGAGCAGGGGAACGTTTTTATCCATAGATCGTTTGACGTTGGAAAGAGTGCTTCTCCAAGTATCCGTAAGTATAAGAACTCTACTCTGGATTGACCAGCGCAGTTTGGCGGGGAAATAAATAAGCAATTTTGCCTACCTTCTGCCCCGCCAGATAGCGCATGACAAAAACTCCCCTCAGGGGTATCATTGTACCAGAATACCAGGTTCTCCTCTTGGAATTCTCCTCGAAAACCTCAGCCGGACATGCACATGTCCGGCTGAGGTTTTTAATCCGGGCCTGCCATTCTGAGGGAGCGCAGCGACCGAAGAATCCGGAGCGCAGCGACCGAAGAATCCGGAGCGCAGCGACCGAAGAATCCGGAGCGCAGCGACCGAAGAATCCGGAGCGCAGCGACCGTCGGGGCGACCGGCCGGTCGCCCCGACGCGCCGAATAACCGTCCCCCGTCCCCGGTCATCCGTCACCCCTCCCGGGTCCCCGGTCGAATGACACAAGCAACACAGGCATGAACTGAGCCGAAGGCGAAGTGACTAAGGGTATCCGTCAGGTGTGGTAGGATTCGGAAACAACGGAAAAGAAAAGAAGATGAACACACCCCGTGAGAAGGCGGCCAGGATATGGCTTATCAGCCCCTTCGTTTTGCTCAATCAGGCGCTCGCTTCCTTATTAAAGGACACGCCGGGGCTGGCCTGCGCCGGGCACTCTCTCCCCTCCCAGGAGGCGACTGTTGCCGAGGCCCGGCCTGACCTGATCCTGCTGGCCTTGCCCGACCCCGCGGACTTGACTCTGTTTCACACACTTTCCCAGCAGCATCCCACCATGCGCTTTGTGTTGTTTTCCTGGAGGTGGTCAACCACACAGGCCATGTCCGCGTTACAAGCCGGCGCGCTCGGCTGCCTTTCGGCGGACTTGCACGCGGATGAGCTGGCCGCGGCACTGCGCCAGGCCGCGCGCGGGGAGGTCACCCTCCCGACAGAATTGCAAACAGCCATCATTCTGGAGATGGCGCGCGGGGCGCCCCGCGCGGCTCAGCCCGCACCGCGGCTCTCGCAACGCGAGCAAGAAGTGCTGGCCCTGGTCGCCGAGGGCCTGAGCAACAAACAGATCGCCCAACGTCTCTACCTCAGCGTGCGCACTGTTGAGAACCACCTGCGCCGCATCTACCAGAAATTGGGGGTGCGCTCACGCACCGAAGCCGCGGTGTTGATGCTGCGAGACACCCCGCCCCCGCGTTGACACGCACCACCCGGAACCCGGCAGGCCTCCCAAAACCTGCCGGGTTTTCGCGTTAGGTGGAATCACCTAACACCCAACAAGTGATTTTACGCTTTTGCCTCTCCCCCCTTTCTGCTACACTGAATATCAGGAGTAGGGAGTAGGGAGTAGGGAAGTAGGGAGTAGAAAAGCCCCTTCCTTCCGTGTTTTCTGGTTGTCTGCATACCATTGGAACACTGCCCGCACTGACCACTGACCACTGACCACTGAATACTGAACACTGAACACTGAACACTGAACACCCAATGACCACCCTCACCACCACCCGCCTGGCTATCCTCCGCACCATGGGCGCGCTGCACTCAGAGCCTCTGCAATACGACCTCGACAGTCTGCGCACTCTGGTCGTTCACCTGGCCCCCGATTTGCTCTGCGCCGACATCACCCGCCAGGCGTGGGAAAGCGGCCAACTGTCCAACGCGCCGTTGGAGCTGCGCCAGGCACTGCTACCCGCCATCGCCCAGACCGATACGGTGCTGGTACCCGTCGCTCCCACCGAGCAGCAGTTCGACGATTACAAAGCCCCACCGGGTTTTCGCACCTGGCTGGCACAACGTTTCGACCGCCTGTTGCGCTGGGGCCAGCGCAAAGCCAACCGCCCCGAAGCCATCCACGGCATGGCCTTCGAGACCTTCTGCCACACGGTCTGCGCGCTGGAGGAAATGACCTGGCGCGCTGCGGACCGCGCCGCGTACCAGGCGCGCACCGCAGCCCTGGCCGAGAACATCCTGGCCGCCATCCGCCGCGACCCCGGCGGGCGGGTGCTGGTCGTGATCCGCTGCCAGTGGCACCACACCCTCGAACCGTTATTAAAAAAACAAGCCGGAAACTGGCTGCAAATCGTAGACTACCGGGAACTGTGAAAGGAAAGAACCACCATGAGCGAAAACCCCTCCCGCTGGTACGACCGCATCGCCTTCCTATACGACCCCTTCATCCTGGGCGCGTACAACCGCGCCCGCAAGGCCGCCGCGCAGCACCTGCAACTCGCACCCGGCCAGCGCGTGCTCGACCTGGCCTGTGGCACCGGCGAAAACTTCCGCTACCTGCTGCCACACATCGGCCCCTCCGGCCTGCTGGTCGGCGCGGACTACTCCCGGGGGATGCTGGCACAGGCGCAGCGCAAAGTCTCCCGCGCCGGCTGGAACAACGTCTACCTGCTGCACACCGACGCCCAGACCATCACCCTGCAAGAGATCAGCACAGCCACCGGCCTGCCCGCCCAACCCTTCGACCGCGTACTGATCACCCTGGGTCTGACCGTCATCCCAGACTGGCAGACCGCGTTCGAGCGCGCCTGGGAGATGCTCAAACCCGGCGGGCGCATGGCCCTGATGGACTGGTACGTCCCCAAACGCACCTGGTGGACGCCCCTTGTGGACACCATCGCCGCCAGCGACATCACCCGCCGGTGGTGGGAGCCGCTGGAAGCGCGGGCGCAGGACTTCCAACGCCAGCGGTTCTTCCCCGGCACAGTGTATGTAGCTTCAGGAACGAAAACATGAACACCCCCATCATTCTCGCTAACAATCTCTCCAAAACCTATGGCCGCGGGGCAAAAGCCGTCGAAGCCGTGCGCGGCATCGACCTGCAGGTAGAAAAAGGCCAGATTTTCGGCCTGGTCGGGCCGGACGGGGCCGGCAAGACCACCACCATCCAGATGCTGTGCGGCATCCTGACCCCCAGCGGGGGCGCGGCCTCGGTCGCCGGGGTGGACGTGCTCCGCGACGCCGACGCCCTCGGCGGGCTGATCGGCTACATGTCCGAGGGCTTCACCCTGTACGGCGATCTCTCGGTAGAAGAAAACATCGACTTCTTCGCCCGGCTGTACAACGTCCCGCCTGACACCGCCACGCAACGCAAGGAAAGGTTGCTGCGCTTCGCACGCATGGAACATGCCCGCCAGCGCCGCGCCAAATACCTTTCCGGCGGCATGAAAAAGAAACTCGCCCTGGCCTGCACCCTGATCTACCGCCCGCAGGTGCTCTTCCTGGACGAACCCACCACCGGCGTAGACCCGGTATCCCGCCAGGATTTCTGGAAAATCCTGTACGAATTTCTGGCCGAGGGGATCACCATCTTCGTCAGCACGCCCTACATGGACGAGGCCGAACGCTGCCATCGCGTCGCGCTGCTGCGCCGCGGGCAGATCATCGCGGACGACGCCCCCGCGGCCCTCAAGAAGACACTCCGCGGGGTGGCGGTCGAAATGATCTCCCACCCGCAAACGCGCGCGGTCGCCACCCTGCGCCAGATGCCCGGCGTCACCCAGGTACAGGTGTTCGGCCAACGGCTGCACCTGTTGCTGCGCGACGGAAAAGACCGCGCCGCCACCCTGCCCGCCCAACTGGAAAGCCTGGGGGTGCAGGTGGCGGATTTTCGCACCGCCGTCCCCAGCCTGGAAGACGTGTTCATCGCGCGCATCGAGGAATTGCGCGCCCTCGACGCGCCGCGGCGACCCCCGGTACCCCTGCCGGAAAACGGCGGCAACACGCCCGGCCAACTCCAGACAGGGGAAGTCTCCCAAAACGAAATCGCCGTCCAAACCCAGGGACTGACGCGGCGTTTCGGCGACTTCACCGCGGTAGACCGCCTGACGTTCAAGGTGCGCAAGGGCGAAATCTTCGGCTTTTTGGGCCCCAACGGCTCCGGCAAGACCACCACCATCCGCATGTTGTGCGGACTGCTGCCTCCCACGGAGGGCAGCGCGGTGGTCAACGGCTTCGACATCGCGCGGCAGCGCGTCGCCATGAAGCCCTCCATCGGCTACATGTCCCAAAAATTTTCGCTCTACAACGACCTGACCGTGGACGAGAACATCCGCTTCTACGGCGACGTGTACGGCCTCTCGCCAACGCGGCTGGCCGAACGCCGCGCCTGGGTGCTGGAGATGGCCGGGCTGACCGGCAAGGAGCACCTGCTCACCCGCGACCTCTCCGGCGGGTGGAAACAGCGTCTGGCCCTGGGCTGCGCCATCCTGCACGAGCCGGAAGTGCTCTTTTTGGACGAGCCGACCAGTGGAGTCGATCCGGTCTCCCGCCGCGAGTTCTGGGACCTGATCTTCGCCCTCTCCGTCCAGGGCGTGACCATCTTCATCACCACCCACTACATGGACGAGGCCGAGCACTGCCATAGCCTGGGTTTGCTCTACCAGGGGCGGCTGATCGCCCGCGGGGGGCCGGAACAATTGCGCAAGAACATGAAGCTGGGCTGCCTGATCGAAATTCCGGTGCGCGACCCCCTGGCCGCGCTGGCCGCGCTCGAAGGGCTGCCCGAGATCATCCAATCCAGCATCTTCGGCGACAAGTTGCACGCCCTGGTTTGGGAGGCCGATCCCGGTATGGAGGCTATCGAGCGCGCCCTGGCCCGCTACAGCTCTTCGGCAGGCTCAGGGCGCAGCCTGACCACCGGCCCAGCGCGGCCCGTGCCCATCTCACTCGAAGACTTGTTCACCCTTTTCATCGAAATGTATGAAAAAGGGCAGGCTGTGAAGAACGGAGCGTAATGTTATGAACAGCATCCTTCCCATCATCCAAAAAGAAGTGCGTGAAATCTGGCGCGACCCCTACACCCTGGGCATTGCGCTGTTCCTGCCCCTGATCCTGCTGCTCCTGTTCGCCTATTCGCTCAATCTGGATGTGGAGAACATCCCGCTGGCGGTGGTAGACCAGGACAACAGCGCGGAGAGCCGCGCCTACATCGACGTACTGCTGAACACCGGCAAGTTCGACCTCAAATATCGCCCCGCCACTCCCCAGGAGGCCGAACGCCTGCTCGATCAGGGCCGGGCGCAGGTGGCGGTGCTGATCCCGGCAGGCTTCTCGCGAACCCTGCTGGCCGGAGAAACCGCGGAAGTGCAAACGCTGGTGGACGGCACGTTCCCCTCCTCTGCCCGTGTGGTGCAGGGCCATGTGGAGACGGTCAACGAGGTGTTCACCGCGCAATTGCTGGAAGAGCACTTTTCGGAACTGGGGGTTGGCGGCGGGGGATTGTTGAAACCCGCGGTGCTGCCGGTGCCGCGCGTGCGCTACAACCCCTCCCTCAAGAGCGCAAACCTGATCGTCCCGGGGCTGATCGGCGTGATCCTGATGGCCTTCCCGCCCCTGCTCTCTGCGCTCTCCATCGTGCGAGAGAAGGAACACGGATCGATCCAGCAAATTTTCGTCTCTCCCATTCGCCCGGCGGCTTTCATCATCGGAAAGCTGGCGCCCTACGTGGTGATCGCCTACATCGAGTTGCTGCTGGTGCTGGCCGCGGCGCGCTATTGGTTCCAGACACCGCTGGCCGGGAACATCTGGCTCTTCCTGCTGGCCTCCGTGCCTTACGTGATCAGCACGGTGGCGGTGGGGTTGCTGGTCAGCACCATCACCAAAACGCAACTGACCGCCATGCTGCTGGCCGTGGTGATCACCTTCATGCCCTCGTTCCTATTCTCGGGCTTTTTGTTCCCTCTGTTCACCATGCCAACGGCCTTACAGTGGTATTCGTACCTGTTCCCGGCCCGCTACTTCATCAAGATCACCTACGACGTGTACCTCAAAGGGGTGGGGTTGGAGGTCTGGTCAGGGCAGTTGCTCATCCTTTCCGTATACACCGCCGCGCTGGTGGCGCTGGCCGCGGTGCGCTTCAAGAAAAAGGTAGGCTAAGATGAACACTCGTCGTCTTTTCGGGCTGATGCGCAAAGAGTTCATCCAATTCTTTCGTGACAAGGCCCTGGTCATCCTGATTTTGTACACCTTTCTGGAAATCGCTTTGTGCGGTTGGGCTTTGACCCTGGACGTCAAGAACATGCCGTCTGTGATTTACGACGGCGACCGCTCCCCCGAAAGCCGCGCGCTTTTGCAGGCCTTCAGCCGCCTGGACAACTTCGATCTGGTCGCCTATCTGGAAGACCCGGCGGAGATCGACGCCTTGATGGACAGCGGCGAGGTGCAGGTGGCCTTCGTCATTCCCGCGGGCTTCAGCAGCGCGTTGACCCGTGGCGAGACCGCAGAAGTGCAACTGTTGGTGGACGGCTCCAACAGCGCGATTGCCGGGCAGGCTTTGACCATCGTGGGCGGTCTGCTGCGCGAGTATAACCGCGAGATCACCCTGACGAGAGTGGCGCGCAGCGGGTTGGGAGCGCACAACTTTTTGCCGCAAGTGCGTAATCTGGTGCGGGTTTGGTACATGCCACAGCTCAAATACGTCCACTTCGTGATGCTGACCATGCTGACCATTTCGGTGTTGCTGCTGGGGGTGATCATCCCCGCGGCCGGAATCGTGCGCGAAAAGGAAGCCGGAACGTTCGAGCAACTGATGATCACACCCATCACCGGCGGCGAACTGATCGTCGCCAAGATCGTGCCCATGCTGCTGGTCAAGCTGGTGGGGTTGAGCCTGGGGGTGGTCATGTCGTTGTGGTTGTTCGGCGTCCCCCTGCGCGGCAGTGTGGGGTTGTTCTACGGTATCTCGGTGCTCATGTTCTTGAGCAGCAGCGGCATTGGCGTGCTGATGGGCGTTTTTGCACAAAACATGAAACAAACCCTGATGATGGCCTTCTTCATCCTGTTTCCGATTGCGTTCCTCTCCGGCACCATGGTGCCGATCAGCAACATGCCGCTGGTTTTGCAATGGATGACCTTCCTCAGCCCGCTGCGCTATTACGTAGAGGCCACGTTAGGGATTTTCTTGAAAGGCGTCGGCATCGGCATCCTGTGGCCCCAAACCCTGGCGCTGACCGTCTACGGCCTGGTGCTGCTCATTTACGGCGCGTTCCGCTTCCGCAGCAATCTTGTGCAGTGATGGAGGGTGGGTATTGGGTATTGCATCCTGAGCGGAAGGCGAGCGGAGCGAGCCTGTAGTCGAAGGATGGATATTGGATATTGGAATTGGATATTGGGTAGCGGCATCCGCCTCTTTTCCCAACTCGAAACTTAAACTCGAAACTCCCCCGGAGGAAACTACCATGAACTCTCGAAACATCTTTCTCACCGTGCTCTTTATCGTACTGATCGCCGCGGGCGGGCTGTGGCTGTGGCAGTCGCAGGCCGACGCGGCCAGCGATCCGCAGGTCATCCAGACCACCGGCACGCTCGAAGTCGAAGAAATCACCGTCGCCTCCCAAACCGGCGGTACGATTGTCGAATTGATGGTTGAACGCGGCGACTTCGTGGAAGCCGGGCAGGTGGTGGCGCAACTGGAAACCGACATGCTGGAGGCCGATCTGGCCCGCACCCGCGCCTCGATAGAGACGCTCACCGCGGCGCGCGACGCGGCCTACGACGCCTGGCAAGCCGCGCTGGACGCGCAGGACAACCCCATCGAAATCGATCTACAAATCGCGGAGGTGCAGGCCCAGCTAGACCTGGTCGAGCTGCAGGTGGAGGCCGCGGAGCTATCCAGCGATCCGGCTGCACTGGCACTGGCCGAAACCACCCGTGACGGCCTGCAAACCACACTGGCGCTGCTCCAGGCCATGCGCGACGAACCTTACGCCATCATCGCCCAGACCAGCCAGGCCGAAATGTTCTACCGCGGGCTGGAGAGCTTTCTGGAACTGGCGTTCAGCGGCCAGGAAATGCTCGAATTACAGATCGACAAGATGCGCCTGACCGCGCCCCGCAGCGGCTACGTGATCGAGCGTCCCATCTCCGAGGGCGAGATCGCCGCGCCTCTGGCCCCCATCCTGGTCATCGCGGACCTCACCCGTCTGACGCTGACCACCTACCTTCCCGAAAACGAGTACGGGCAGGTGCGCCTGGGCGACACGGTGCGCCTCTCGGTGGACAGCCTGCCCGAGCGGGTGTTCGAAGGCAAAGTGGTGTACATCTCGCCCAACGCGGAGTTCACCCCCACCAACGTGCAAACCAAAGAGGACCGCACGCGGTTGGTGTACGCGGTGGAGATCGCGCTCGACAACCCCGATCTGCTGCTCAAACCCGGCATGATCGCGGACGTGACGTTTGGAAAATGACAGCACTTACGCAGTTAGTGAACTCAAGGACGGGCTTGGCGTCATTGCGAGCACCCGAAAGGGTGCGAAGCAATCCCCTACATCGCGGAGGAGATTGCTTCGGCGGGCATAGCCCGCCTCGCAATGACGCCCGCAGGATGAACTGCGTAAGTCCTGAAAATGAGCACCCATAGGGCCCAGGTGACAAATGTCCCGAAAAACACGGGACATTTGTCACGCGCCAAAATGCGCATACGAAAACCCGCCAAACTGCGCTTGGCGTGGGGGAAAAACCCACATACACTGAAGGCGTTATCTGAGTCCCCAATAAAACAACCCGCCAAATGAACACCAAACTCAATTTCAACGCATTGACAGGGTAACACCAAATGGCAAAAACGCGCAAGAAGTCATCCGCAAAGAAAACCAACCGCAGACCTGCGCGAGCGAAACATCCAAGGGCCAGCCGGCGCCGCAGGGCAAGAAAATCCACACCCGCATGGATATGGATCGGGTTGGCCGGGGTCGTGGCGGTAGCATTCCTGCTGTTATCGCAAGGCTCCAGGAGCGACCCCATTCTGCCGGCCACCGGAGAAACGTATGCGCAGGGGAAGGCGGTCTACGATTCGACCTGCGCGGCCTGCCACGGCGCAAACGGCGAAGGCGGGGTGGGCGCCATCTTGAACGGTTCGCCTGAGTCCCACTCCTGGCACCACCTGGACGCGCAACTGATTCGCATCGTCAAAGAGGGCATTCCCGGCAGCGAAATGCCGCCCCACGCCGAACACCTGACCGATGAGGAGATCATCGCCGTCCTCAGCTACATCAAGACCTGGTGGTCCGATGAACAACTCGCCATGCAGCGCACCGGCCAACATCCCATGGGGCCCTAGCCAATCGAAAGGAGAACACACCATGTCAGCACAAAACGAAGAACACGAAAATTGCCACGTAGAACCCATCGAAAAAACACTGGACAAAAACGCCATCACAACCGCCCAGGCCGCCTTTTTGAGCGTGCATGGCATGGGCTGCCCCCGCTGCGCCACCCGCGTGCGCAACGGCCTGCTGCTCCAGGAAGGCGTGTTGTTCAGCGACGTCATCCTGGAGAGGGGCATGGCGGTGGTGGCCTACGATCCCGAGCGAGTCACCCCCGACCATCTCATCGCTGCCGTCGCCAACGCAGGCAACGACGGGCGCCACAACTACCAGGCAACCCTGTTGCAAACCGTGCCTGCTTCCCAGGTGTTTCACCTTTCGTAAGCCACTGCACATGCCTCTGGCCAAGTGGGGCCGGGCTGTCTGATGGGCGCGGCCATTTACAACATGCAACACAGGGTATGGATTTCTCGTAAGTTACAATAAGGTTCGGTCTGACGAAACCCACATCCAGAGAAACCGGAGGTTTGCAACAAAAAGAGATGGCCTTATTACAAAAAATCGAATGCCAGAACTGCGGTGCTCCCATCGATTGGGATGGTTCCTACGGCAAACCAGTCAATTGCGAGTATTGCGGCGCGACATTCATGCCCGCAGCCACCGGAATGCAGGACGTCTGGCTGATGACCGATCCGGTAGCCCGCGCCCGCTACGAGTTCAACGGCACGCTGGACAAACTGGAGCACGATATCCGTTACGAAGTGATGCGCGGTCAGGACTGGAGCGATCTGGACCGCGAATATTTACGTGAGATCGCCCGTTTGAAAGCCGAAGGCGCGGTGCGCAAGCTGGCCTCCTTTTGGGCTATCAGCCCCCATCCGCCCATCTACCGCGCGCGGCGGGACGGCGAATTTCGCATCGGGGGCCAGCGCATCCCCTTCAAAAAGGGAGAGGAGATCGTCTGGGCCTGCCCCATGACCCGCGACCGCTTCGACCTCGAATTACCGGTCCTGATCGCCGATTTCAGCGACACCCGCGTGCAACAACTGTGCGGAGAAATGTCCAACGCCATGCAGGGCCGGATGCGTTAATGCTGGCGAATCCTGTTGGGTACACAGATTCCCGCAAATAAACCCCACCTCAAGGAGAAAAAATGAACATCCTCAAAGCACTTTTTGGCACCCCGCAATACGTCTCCAAAACCGATACCCGGGCCGACAGTCCCGACCCCGACCCCAATGACGTGTGGGCCTTCACCGACCCGGACGCGCGGGACGCTTACGCGCGGCAGGGCAAACTGCGCGAGCTGGAACAGGACATCCGCTTCGAGGTCATGCGCGGCGAACCCTGGCTGCCCGAGGAGTTGGAATACAAACGTGAAATCCGCCGCCTGCTGAGGGAAGGCAAGCTTGCGGATAAAGGCTCGTACTGGTACGCCAGCCCCTTCCCGACAGTGTACCGCGCAGTGCGCAATGGCAGCCTGACCGTGGGCGGCAAAACCTATCGCTTCCGCGCCGGGGACGACGTGGTGTTTCAATGTCGCATGACCCGCGACATGAACCCCGACCTGACCGGGCCGGTGTTGATCGCCCGCCTGAAGCCCACCAAAAAATCCATGCTCTGCGGGCAGATGGGCGGCGCGATGAAAGGAATGATGTAAGCTCATGGGTAAATTCACACGCGGATATCGCAAGATCGGTTGGATAATCGCCCTCCTGGTGGTGCTGGTAACGGTCGCCGTGGTCTACGCGCGGGACGCACGCCTCGATCAGGCCACCATTAAAATGATCAACGACGCGCAGGCGGTCTGGTATCTCGAACCCGTACTCAACTACCACATTGTGGTGGACGTCAACCGCCCGGACGAAAAGCGGCGCAACGATATTACCGTCCAAAACGGGGTGATTACCAGTGCAACCGTCAAATACTGGGACTCCGGCCGCCTGCGCTGGGAAGAGCCTTACGATCTCAACGAAGACCAGGCCTTTCCGTTTACCATTCCGGGGTTGTATGACATGCTGCGGGGCGCGCTCAACAATAGCAACCGTCCCGACATCCAGGTGGATATGCGGGGGGACCCGCCTTTCCCCCACCGCATCGTCCTCGGGCCTGTGTGGCAGGATGGCGTCCCGGTCTGGGGTACGGAAACCGAAGTGATCGTGCGCGAGTTCGAAATCCTTCCCTGACGCCCCAATCAACACCGCCCCGGAAACAGGCGGCACACCAGCCGCGCCCACTGCTGCTCGCTCCAGTCGATCAAACGCAGGGTAGCCGCCTCCAACCGGGCGTAATAGCGGATCGTCAACGCGATCCACCCTACGACATACACCCCGATCAGCAGCCATTGCCAGGGGGTGAATTGGGGCACACTGGCGCCAAACCAGTTGCCGACGATCATGCCCGGGATACGCGCCACCACCCCCAACACCAACACCCGCCTGAGGTTCAGCGGCGTCATCCCGGCAATGTAACTGATCACGTCGTCGGGGGTAAACGGCAGTAAGTACACCAACAGGAAAAACACCAGGCCGCGTTTGCGCGCCACCCGGTCCCATTTTTGCAACAAGCTCTCTCCGACCAGCCGCGCCACCACCGGGCGGCCTGCATACCTTCCGATAGCCAGCGCGATCACCGTCCCCACCGTCATCCCGATCAGGCTGTACACCGTGCCCCAAAACGTGCCGAACAAATAGCCGTTGATCGTGCCGATAATCTGCCCCGGGATGGGCGCGGCCAACACCTTGAGCGCCACGAACAGCATGGCGGCCAGCGGCGCCAACGGGCCAAAACCCGCGATCCAGCCGCGGATACGTGCCTGATCCGCAAACAGCCTCCACAGCGGCTCCCACCAGTACACCAGAACAGCCAACAACAACGCGCTCCCCACAAGCCAGGCGAGCCGGCGGACGCGGGTAGGGGGCCTTTCGGTGGGTGGCAATTCAGCAGACATGGCAGCTATTCAGGCAGGTGCGCTTCGATTACGAACAGGGGCGCGTTGATCAGCAGAAAAGTGGGCCGGGCTTGAATCGTGCGCTTATTATTAGGGCTTACGTACTTGAAAAGTCACACCCAGACCTCACAGGTCTCAAAGCGCATGGATATGCCCGGATGCAATCTATTTTGAGCAAAATTTTCCTGCATCGTGTGGTAGCAGACCTGTGAGGTCTCAACTGTGTAAGTACTGTTATTATACACAGGTAAACCTCCCGGATGTATGGTTTCCAACGCTGGCGATCCTTTGCAATCAATCAGGCCAGGGACTTCGCGGTCTGGCTGCAAAGGCCGTGGCATGACCCCGCCAGGCGCGGTAGGCAAGAATGCCTACACCCAACGCGCCAAAATACGCTTACTTCCAGACAGGCAAAGGCATATACTGAAAGAAATGGACATGTCAGCGATTTTAGAAACGTTTACTCCCGCACCTGCCACCCGGATCGAACCCGACCCCGAGCTGGAGCTGATCGGGCTGATTCAGCAAAGTATCACCAACCGCGGCCTGCATATCGACCCCATCGGGGTTGTCAATCTGTACGTTGCGCTCAAATCTAAGCCACTGTTGATCACTTCCCGGCAGCCTTTCTACCCATCACCTTGCCTTACCCGCCCAACCTGTTCTTCATCGGCACGATGGACACCTCCCAATTCATGTGGTACGACGAGAAAACCCTGCTCTCACAAACCACGGTCATTCCCTGGTACGCAGAGCCGCAAAGGGCACCCGCTCCCCCTTTCGCCATCCCCTGGATAAAGGGGGGGCAAGACAGCGGCCTTGTGCTTCCGAGCGGGCGAGCTTTGCAAAAATTCTTTCTGCAAAGCTGTGTCCGGCGTGCAGAGGCAGCGCATCACAAACTCCGGCAGTTGCCGGAATGGCGGGAGGTGTGCATCCGCCCCCTGATCGAGATCGAAAGCGTGCTGGTCAAATACGATCCCGAATACCCCACCCGCGCAGTTACCGATAAAGCTCTGATCTACCTGGCGAATGCCTGGTCCAAAGGGCTGAGGGGCTTGTTTGCCTCTTCCTTTTACTGCAATCTGGAAATAGCCCTCGACCTGGCGATTGCACAGGAGGTGTTGCCCCAGGGAATATCCGCCATCCAGACCTCCAAAGCGTGCCGGGAACAACTGCACACCTTGCTAAGGGGGACGTTCCAGTATGCAAACGATTTTTTAGAACGAGCCGGATGATCTGGCCTAAGCCATTTGGCGGGTTTTTCATTCCGTGAAAATGCTCATGGAGGGACAGGCAAAAAAGCGCTACCCAAAAGGATGTCCGGTGACTATGATTAGAAGTGTCTGTAACATCTGTAATTATTCTCATCATTGCGATGGGAGTCTGATTGTCTTTTAGGCGGCAACCCGGGCCCCATCCCAACTCGAAAAGGAGTGTTCAAAATGCTTGTAGACTCTGTAACCGTCACCGACCCGGTATGCGGGATGAAAGTCGATCCCCAAAACGCGGCGGCAACCCGCGAGCACCAGGGGGAGACGTTTTACTTTTGCTCGGACCAATGTGCCCTGACCTTCGACGACAATCCGGACAAATACGCCGCCTCCGCGCAAGCGGTAGATGACAAACCGCTGGCCGGTTCGATCACCACCGGTTTCAACCCCGAGCTGGCCCTGGCCAGCGTCAACATCCCGGTCGTCGGCATCGATTGCGTCAGTTGTATCGAAACCATCGAGCGCGCCATCGAAAGCGTGCCCGGCGTACGCAAGGCCACGGTCAGCCTGGCGAGCGAAATTGCCGCGGTCGAATATGACCCGCAACAAGCCACCTTGCTCGATCTGGTCAACGCCATTCATTCCACCGGCTACCGCACCGGCGGCGCCCGGGTGCACATCGGCATCCAGGACTTGCGCTGCGCCTCGTGTGTTGGCTTCATCGAAGAGGAACTGCGCACCACCCCGGGCGTGATCAACGCCACCGTGAACGTAGCCACCCAGGAGGCAACCATCGAATACCTGCCGGAACTGGCCTCGCTGGCGCAGTTCAAAGCGGCCATCGAGCGCTGGGGCTACAAGACCCGCCCGGCAGCCAGCGAAGAACCGGAAGACAAAGTCCAGGAAGAGCAGGAGCGGGAATACAGGTCGCTCATGGCGAAATTCTGGTTTGCGGCCATCATCTCCATCCCGGTATTGTTGACCGCTTATCCGCAATACGTGCCCATCGTGCGTGATTGGAGCATGGAAACCCTGCGCCTGGTATGGGGCGCCGCGGCCATCCTGACGCTGCCGGTGCTACTGTGGTCTGGGGGCGGTTTCTTCACCGGCGCGATCGCGGCCCTGAAACACCGCTCCGCCAACATGAACACCCTGATCGCCACCGGCACCGCCGCGGCCTGGCTGTACTCCACCGCCACCGTGCTCGTCCCCGACATCTTCCCCGAAGGCACCGCCGAACCGTTCTTCGACGTGGTCGCGGTGGTGATCGCGCTGGTGGTGCTCGGTCAGGCGCTGGAGCTGCGCGCCAAAGGCCGCACCAGCGAGGCGATCAAAAAACTGATGGGGATGCAGGCCAAGACCGCCCGCGTGATACGCAACGGCCAGGAGATCGACGTGCCCGTCGAGGAAGTGCTGGTCGGCGACATCATTCTGGTGCGCCCAGGCGAAAAAGTGCCGGTAGACGGCGAGATCGTCGAAGGCACTTCGAGCATCGACGAATCCATGATCACCGGCGAATCCATCCCGGTTGCCAAAGGGCCTGGCGACGAAGTGATCGGCGCGACGATCAACAAGACCGGCGCGTTCAAGTTCCGCGCCACCAAAGTGGGCAAGGACACCGCGCTGGCACAGATCGTCAAACTGGTGCAGGAGGCGCAGAACAGCAAGGCGCCCATCGCCCGCCTGGCGGACGTAGTCTCCGGCTACTTCGTCCCGGCTGTCATGATCATCGCCATTTGGACCTTCGTGATCTGGTTCGATTTCGGGCCGGAGCCACGCTTGATCTTCGCCCTGGTCACATCAGTGACGGTCTTGATCATCGCCTGCCCATGCGCCCTCGGCCTGGCGACGCCTATGAGCCTGATGGTGGGCATCGGCAAAGGCGCGGAAAACGGCATTCTGATCCGCTCCGGCGAGGCCCTGCAAACCGCGCAGGCGCTCGACACCATCGTGCTGGACAAGACCGGCACGATCACCAAAGGCGAGCCGGAGCTGACCGATGTCGTGCCCAGCCAGAAATGGCAGAATGCCAGCGACAAACTGTTGTATCTGGCCGCTTCGGTGGAGCGCTCGTCTGAACACCCGCTGGCCGAAGCCATCGTGAACGGCGCGCGGGCCCGCGGCCTGGAACTGAACGAGCCGGACACCTTCGACGCCATCCCCGGCCACGGCGTGATCGCCACCGTAGACGGCCACACCGTGGTCATCGGCAACCTGAAGATGATGCAACGCGAGAACATCGAGCTGGGCGATTTGGAAGTCAAAGCCGCCCAACTGGCCGACGACGGCAAGACCCCGATGTACGTCGCCATCGACGGCGAAGCCGCTGGCATCATCGCGGTGGCCGATACCGTCAAACCCGACTCCGCCGAAGCCATCGCCGCACTGCACGAAATGGGCATCGAAGTCGTCATGATCACCGGCGACAACCGGCGCACAGCCGAGGCTATCGCCCGCCAGGTCGGCATCGACCGCGTGCTGGCCGAAGTGCTGCCGCAGGACAAAGCCTACCAGGTACACCTGCTGCAAGCCGAGGGCAAAAAGGTCGCCATGGTCGGCGACGGCATCAACGACGCGCCCGCGCTGGCGCAGGCCGACGTCGGCATGGCCATCGGCACGGGCACGGACGTCGCCATCGAGGCCTCGGACATCACCCTGATCAAGGGCAGCCTGAAAGGCGTGGTCACGGCCATCGAGATCAGCCGCGCTACCATGCGCAACATCAAACAAAACCTGTTTGGTGCCTTCATCTACAACACGCTGGGTATACCGGTGGCGGCTGGGGTGCTCTACCCCTTCTTCGGCCTGCTGCTCAACCCGCTGCTGGCGGGCGCGGCCATGGCCTTCTCCTCCGTCACCGTGGTCACGAACGCCAATCGCCTGCGGGCTTTCCGGCCCCGCCTCAGTGCAAAATAAACACCCATCCAGGCTCCGGGGGGGCGATCCTCCCCGGAGCCTCTAAACAGGAGAATGCGAAATGACCATTGCACAAATCATCGTCACCCTGAGCGGGCTTGCCCTCAGCATCTTCATCGCCTGGTTTTTCTGGTTTGCGCCCAAACAACGTACCCGAGCCACGGTGGGAGCGGGCGGCGCGCAGGAAGTGAACATCACGGTCAAAGGTGGCTACAGCCCGGATATCATCGTGGTCAAAGCCGGGCAGCCGGTGCGTCTCAACTTCACCCGCCAGGAGAGCGCGCTGTGCTCGGAACAGGTGATCTTCTCCGATTTCGGCAAGAGCGCGCATCTGCCCGAAGGGGAAACCGTCTCGATAGAATTCACACCCGAAAAGCCCGGGGAATACGACTTCCACTGCCAGATGAACATGCTGCGCGGCAAGCTGGTTGTCGAGAATTAGACAATACGCCTCGCGCTGAAATTCACGGGAGCCGTACAATCCGTGATCGGCTCCCGTCACCTGCTTGAGGCAAATGATCGCCGCTACCTGACAGGAGAAAACATGACAACAACCATCCAGCGAATCCCACAACGAGACAACGCGTGCCTGGTGCCGCAACCGGTGCCGGGCGAACCAGGACTGTTTCAGGTGGACGCCACCTGGGGCACGATCCAACCCATGCAAATTGCCCCGGGGGTGCGCACCGTCGGCGAACTGGACGTGATCGCCCACCTCGAACAGAGTCTGCCGGTGATCGACAGCCGCACCGAGGACTTTTACACCGCGGCGACCATTCCCGGCGCCAAAAACATCCCCTATCCCCAGGCTGCGGAACGCATGGACGAGCTAGATCGGGAACAGCCTGCCATCTTCTTCTGCAACGGGCCGCAGTGCGGGCAGTCCCCCACCGCCATCCGCGCGCTGCTGGAAGCCGGTTACCCCGCGGACAAAATCCTGTACTACCGCGGCGGCATGCACGATTGGCTGACATTGGGCCTTCCGGCACAGCCGGGAAATAAACAAAGGAACAACACATGAACCACGATCACCACGAACATCCCCTCTCCCACCCAGGCTCGGGACAGATGGCCCAACTGGAACTGGAAATCACCAACTACTTCATGGGATCGGCCTGCCCGAACATCGAAACGCACGTCACCCAGACGCCAGGCGTTCACAGCGTTCGCCTGAATCGCACCACCGGCATCATCGAAGTGGGTTACGATCCGTCACAGGTCACGACGGAAGCCATCATCGAGGCCGTAAAACACTGCGGCTTCATCTGCCAGGAAGGTGGCCCGGTGCACATTGCCAGCCACGAAAAACCGCCGGCCCACGAACATGCCGAACACAAAGCGCACGAGGAACACGCCGAACACGACGCTCACGCCGGGCACGGCGCGCACATGGCCGCCACCATGCGCAATTTGTTCTTTGGCGCGGCGGTGTTGACCGTGATCGAAATCCTGTACTCGCCGCTGGCCACCCGTTTGCTGGGGATCAGTCTCGCCACCCCCTTTGGTCTGCGCAACGAAATTTTCCAACTCATCCTGACCACACCGGTGGTCTTGTGGGGTGGCTGGCCCTTCCTCTCCGTGGCCTGGAAGGCGCTGCTGCGCGGCACGGTCAACATGGCAACCCTGATCGCTACCGGCATCCTGACCGCCTACCTGTACAGCGTGGCGGCCACCTTCCTCATCGAAGGCGATGTGTTCTACGAAGCCGCGGCCATGCTGACCACCTTCAGCCTGTTAGGACACTGGATGGAAATGGCAGCCCGCAACGCCACCGGCGAAGCGATTGCCTCGCTGCTCAAACTGACCCCCGAGACCGCCCGTGTGGTGCGCGACGGCGAGGAGATCGAAGTCCCGGTCGAGGAAGTGCAGGTGGGCGACGTGCTGGCTGTGCGCCCTGGCGAAAAAGTGCCGGTAGATGGCGAAGTGATCGAAGGCCGCAGTTACGTGGATGAATCCATGATCACAGGCGAGCCGGTACCGGTCGAGAAGAAACCCGGCGACAAAGTCACCGGCGGCACGCTCAACACCACCGGCGCGTTTCGTTTCCGCGCCGAGCACGTGGGCGCGGACACCGCGCTGGCGCGCATCGTGCAGATGGTGCAGTCTGCGCAGGCCAGCAAAGCCCCGGCGCAACGGCTGGCCGACGAGGCCGGAAAATACCTGGTGTTCGTCGCGCTGGGATCGGGCGCGCTGGCGCTGATCATCTGGCTGTTGCTGGGGGCGGACCCGGTGTTCGCCCTCACCGTGGCGGTCTCGACAGTGGTGATCGCCTGCCCGGACGCGCTGGCCCTGGCCACCCCCACCGCCATCACGGTCGGGATGGGCATGGGCGCGCGCAACGGCATCCTGATCAAAAACGCAGCCTCCTTGGAGGCGGTCGCCACCCTGGAGGTGATCGTGATGGACAAAACCGGCACGCTCACCGAAGGACGCCCCTCCGTCACCGACGTGATCGTTCACAGCGACCTCTCGGAGGAACAACTGCTCTCCCGCGTGGCCGCGCTGGAAGCGGATTCGGAACATCCGCTGGCGCAGGCCATCGTGCGCGCGGCTCAGGAACGCGGTCTGGCCGTCACGGACCAGGTGACGGACTTCGAGATCGTACCCGGGCACGGCGCGCTGGCCCAGGTAGGCGGCCAACGTCTGGCAATCGGCAACGCGGCCATGATGGCGCGCCAAGGCATTGCGGTGGACGGCCTCCAGACAAAGGTGGAGCAGCTCTCTCGCCAGGGGAAAACCGTCACCTACGTATCTGTAGACGGGCGTCTGGCCGGCCTGATCGCGCTGGCCGACAAGCCCAAAGCCACCGCGGCGGAGACCATCCAGGCCTTGCACGCGCTGGGCCTGGAAGTTGCCATGCTCACCGGTGACGCGCGCACGACCGCGGAGGCGGTCGCCCGCGGGCTGGGTATTGACACGGCGATCGCGGAGGTGCTGCCCGATCAAAAAGCCGAGAAGGTAGCTGAGTTGCAGCGCAGCGGCAAGCGCGTTGCCATGGTCGGGGACGGCGTCAACGACGCGCCCGCGCTGGCGACCGCGGATGTGGGCATCGCCATCGGCGCGGGTACCGACGTGGCTATCGACACCGCGGACGTGGTGCTCATGCGCAGCGACCCCTTCGACATTGTGAAAGCCATCACCCTGGCGCGCAAGGTGCGCGGCAAAATCAAGCAAAATCTATTCTGGGCTGCCATCTACAACGTGATCGCCATCCCAATTGCCGGAGGGCTGCTCTACACCAGCCTGGGCGTGCTGTTGCGTCCTGAGTGGGCCGCACTGGCCATGGCCGCCAGCACCATCACGGTAACGATCAATGCGCTGTTCCTGAAAAATGCCGGTTTGCCCACGCCACAGGCGCAATTGGCAACCGCACCAGTACCAGCATGAGGGTAGACACCATGTTCGATAAACTCCTCTCCCGTCTGAAGCCCCAACGCAAGGGCG
>JALUWE010000514.1 GCA_027019845.1 Anaerolineales bacterium
AGGATGCACTCCCTATCCCTATCCCACTCCCTATCCCTATCCCACTCCCTATCCCCACCCCCCATCCTTCGACTACGAGCGGCTGCGCCGCCCTCCGCTCAGGATGTAATTACCCAATTACCCAATTACCCCCATCAGAACGCACGAACTCAAACCATCTCCAACACCCCGATGCTCAAGCGCAAATTTTCGCTCAGCAGCTCGAGGTCTTCGGGCCAGTCCACATCCAGCGCCAGGGAATCCAGTTCGCAAATTTCCAGGCGCGCGCCGGCCCTACGCGCGTGCGCGCAATGGCGGTTAAACGAACCCTGCCCATAGTCGAACCGGATCAGGTCCGGCGGAGCGACCAGCATGACATTGGTACCCTTACTGCGCCGGTCGGGCGCGATCACCACGCAGGGGTTGGTATTGCCCATCTCGACCATCTGCTGCACATCATCCGGGTCCAACAGCGGCAAATCCGCGGGCACCACCAGAACGCCATGCACACCATAGGCCTTGGCTACCACGCTGGCGCGCGTCAACGCCATGTTCAGGCCCGGATTACCGTTCTCCAACAGCGTGCGCGCGCCCTGCTCGCGCGCCACGGCCAGCGCTTCCGGATCACGGCTGACCACCAGCACATCCTCAACCCCTTTCACCTCATGGAGGGTGTTGACCGTCTGGATCAACATCTGTTTGTTCAATTCCATTCTTTGTTCGATTGTCAGCGCCTCTGCCAGGCGGGACTTCCCCCTACGGAGCGGTTTGACCGGGACAATAGCCCATAAACTCATCGTTGTTTCTCCGACTTACGTTTTACGATCTCCTCACCAAATTTCAGCACTTCTTCCGCCAACTGTTTGCGGTCGGCAAGGGTTCGCATGATAGTAGCAGTGACAAAGGGTTCGATGCCCAGGGCACGGATTTCAGCAGTCTGGAGGGAATCTACCTTATCAAAAACGAAGCCGTCGATCAATGCGTCAAAATGCCTAGCAACGGCTAGCGCGGAGGGTTGGATACCCAATTCGGCATACATCTTGGCCGCCGGCCCCTTGACCGCCTGCCCGCCGATGATCGAGGAGACGGCCACCGCAGGCCGGGCTGCTACGGCCTCCCGCACCCCGGGCACGCTCACAACGGGATCGATGCTCACCCACGGGTTGGAGGGGCAGATCACGATCAGGTCGGCATCCCGCAGGGCCTCCAGCACCCCGGGCGCGGGGGCGGCCCGCTCGGCCCCCTCGAAGCGGAAGCCGGTGACTTGCGGCTCGCATTTCCGCCGGACAAAATACTCCTGAAAGGGTAACTCCCCCTCGGGGGTCAGCACGATGGTGGGGAGGGGGTCGTCGCTCATGGGTAACACGGTTGGCCCCACGCCCCAGGCGCGGCAAAAATCCGCGGTGATCTGGCTGAGGGGTTGGCCGGCGCGCAGGCGGCGGGTGCGTTCGAGGTGCGTGCCCAGGTCGCGGTCTCCCAGCCGGAACCAGGACGGACCGCCGAGGGCGGCCAACGATTCGAGCGCGTGCCAAGTCTCGTCCGCGCGGCCCCAGCCGGTGGCCGGGTTGGCGAGTCCTGCCAGGGTGTAGCACACCGTATCCAGGTCGGGGCAGATTTTCAGGCCCAGGTGCTCGAAATCGTCGCCGGTGTTGACGATGATGGTCAGGTTTTCGGGGGGCAGGGCCTGCGCCAGGCCGTGAGCCAGTTTCGCGCCGCCCACCCCTCCGGCAAGTGCGGTGACTTTCATGTTTCAATCTTCGATCTCATCAAAAAACAAGGTGACTTCTTCGATAGGTTTGCGTTGGCGGACGCGAGGCGGCGCCGCGGGGTAGCCGATCAGCAACATCCCTTGCGGCTGCCAGTCCGCGGGCAGGTCGAGGGCCTGGCGGACGGTCTGTTGTGCGAACAGGGGCGCGCACACCCACACGCCGCCCAGCCCCTCGGCGTGTGCGGCCAGCAGCATTTGCCCGCCCGCCAGGGCCAGGCTTTGCACCGCCATGAGAAACTCGGCGCGCTGGCGGCGGGTGTCCGGGTAGTTGTCCATATCGGCCAGGGTCAGGCAGAGCACGATGACGAGGGGGGCCTGGGTGATGCGGGCGCGGGAACGCTGCACCTGAGCTTCGACTTCTTCGGGCGGGAGGCCGTCGGCCAGCAGGTCGCGGCGGAAGTCGGCGGCCATGCTTTCGGCCAGGCGGGTTTTGGGTTGCGGGCTGGTGAGCACTGCGAAGCGCCAGGGCTGGCGGTTGTGCGCGTTGGGCGCGCGGGTGCCGGTTGTCAGGATGCGGTGGATGATCGGGCGCGGCACCGCGCGCGGGTCGAAACGCCGCACCGAATGGCGGGTGCGCAGAAAACTATGGAGTTGGTCGGCGGTTGGAGGGGTGCTCACCAGTTGTAGGGAAAGGTCTTGTCTGGCTTGATCTTGTAGATCACGCGCACATCGCCAGGGCGGATGTTGAAGCGCGGGTTGCCGGTGTATTTGCGGCTCAGCGCGTGGATGTGTTCTTCTGCGCCGTCTTCGGTGATCTCGACCACGCGGCCGCGCACCTGAAGGTAGCGGTAGGGGTTGTGCGGGTCTGCGATCAGCAGGGCGACCTGGGGCCGGGCGCGCATGTTCCGGTCTTTCACCCGGCCTTTGACCGAGTTGATTAAAATGAAATCGCCCTCGGTGCTGAACCATACGGGAGTCACCTGGGGCGAACCGTCGGGCATGGTGGTGGCAAGGTATGCGAATGCCCGTGTCTTCTCCTTGAAAAGATCAAGGTATTCTTTTGGATAAGATGTCATTCCGTGTGCCTCCAAAAATTCCGGCACTCATTATACCGTTTCGCAAGCGGGATTCTTACGATTCTTGGAGGCAGATAAAAGATTTCAAACGGAAATCTTATGTTTCAGGACTTACGCAGATCACAAAAGCACACCCCCCGGAACACAGAGACCCGCTAAGCACACACAAAGCGCACAGAGAAAAAAACTCCGTGTCACTCCGTGAAATCTCCATGAAACTCTGTGTAAACACCCCTGTCCCCCTGTCATTCTGAGGGGCGTCAGCCCCGAAGAATCTGGGAGCGCAGCCCATCCTGTCATTAGTGTAAACTCCGTACCCATGGCCCCGTTCTTCCACTCGTACCAGTTGCCGACGAAGCTGGTGGTCACGAGCCTGCCCTGAGCCTGACAAAGGGTTGACGGTGCTCTGGACGCGTTGCCCGTTGCCGTCATACACAAAGCTGGCCACGCTCACGCCGTCGCGGGACACGTCCACCAGCCGGTTTTCCGCGTCGTAGGTCAGGATGTAGGCGTTGCCGTCCACGATGCGGCTGGTCATGCCTGTCCTGAGTTTACCGAAGGATTGCCGTTCTGGTCGTAGCCCGCGGCGTAGGCCTGCGGCCCCACCACGAAGCGCAGCGCGCCGTTCCGGTACAGTCCCGTTTGGCCGGGCAGGATGTCGCGGCCGTCGAAGGTTCGCGCACCGCTGCCGCGGTGATAGACGTGCTGCCGAGACTTGTGCTGAGCGAAGTCGAAGCATGATCACGCAGCAGGAAGTACAGCGTGCCGTTTTCGCGCATCGCTACACCCCCATAGTATTTGCGCTCGGTCGTCTGTCCCCCGTCTCCGGTCTGCTTCTCGTAGATGCCAGCGATGTACACGGTGGTCACGGTCTGGGTGCTGCCGTCGCTGTTGGGGGTGTGACGTGCGGGGTGCGACGTGCCGGTTTCAGCACCCTCAGCGCCCTCAGCGTTTCAGCGTTCCCACCTGTCTGACTTGTCTGACTGTCTCTCCACCCGTTTACATCCAACCTGCCACCGACCACTGAAAACTGAACACTGAATACTGAACACTGAATACTGAACACTGAACACTGAACACTGAACACTGAACACCGCCCCAAATTATACCCGACGAACACCACAAACAGCATTCTGCATTACAATTACCCCATGTCCGACGTCAGCTCCCCCAACTTTTGGGAAACCATCTACCAGAACCGCACCACCGGCTGGGACCTGGGCGGGCCTACGCCGGTTTTCTGTCGCCTGGCAGAGAGCGGTGAGTTCCCGCCCGGCAGCATGATCGTGCCCGGCGCGGGCCGCGGCTGGGACGCGCGCATGTTCGCCCGCCACGGCTTCACCGTCACCGCGGTGGACTTCGCGGCCGACGCGGTGCGCGATATGCACACGCTGGCCGACCCCGCCGCCCCCGTCGTCATCATCAAAGCCGACATCTTCAGCCTGCCGCCCATTTTTGAAAACCGTTTCGACTACGTGCTGGAATACACCTGCTTCTGCGCCATCCACCCCGACCGCCGCGGGGATTACGCCGATGTGATCCACTGGCTGCTCAAACCCGGCGGCACGTTCATCGGCCTGATCTTTCCCCTCGGAGACCACGAGGGCGGCCCGCCTTTCGCCATGTCCTCCGACCAGGTCATCCGGCTGCTCACCGAACGGGGGTTGCGCCTCATTCGCCGTGAAATCCCGCCGGATTCAGTCGAGCGCCGTAAGGGTATTGAAGAGCTGGTCATCTTACGCAAAGAGTAACCCCGAAGAACACCGCCGGAACCGGCCCGGCTACATCTTCCACACTACGTGGAGATCGCCCCCCCAATGGAAAACCCCATGCAATTCCCCTCCCCCCAAACTTTCCACACCCTCCCCTGGGAGCACATCCAACCCTTCTACGACGCGCTGCTCGACCGCCAACTCACCACCGGCAGCATCGCACCCTGGCTGGCCGGGTGGACCCGCCTGCGCGAGCTGCTCCACGAACGCAGGGCGCGGCTGCGCGTCGCCACCGTCCAAGATACCACCGACCCCCGCGCCGAAGCCGCCCTCCAAGACTACCTGGAACACATCTACCCCAACGCACAAAAGTGCGACCACGCCCTGACCCAAAAACTGCTCGCCAGCGGCCTGCAACCTCCGGGCATGGAACTGCCCCTCAAACGAATGCGCGTGGACGCAGAACTCTTCCGTGAAGAAAACCTGCCCCTCCAGACCGCAGAACAGCAAATCAACATCCGTTTCAACAAAATCGTCGCCGCGCAGACCGTCGAATGGGACGGCCAGGAAACCACCATCACCCGCCTTGCCCCCCACTACCAGGCCGCGAGCCGCCAGACCCGCCACCAGATGTGGCAGCGCGTCGATGCCCGCGAAAAACAAGACCGCGCCGCCATCAACGACCTCTGGACACAGGTGCTGGAACTGCGCCTCCAGCAGGCCGAAAACGCCGGCTTCCCCGGCGACTACCGCGCCTACCGCTGGCAAACCCTCAAACGCTTCGACTACACCCCCCAAGACTGCCGCCGCTTCCACGCGGCCATCGAAAAGGTGGTCGTCCCCGCTGCCGGGCGCATTTACGAAAAATACCGCCAGCGATGGGGCGTGGACAGCATCCGCCCCTGGGACCTCGACCTCTACCAGCAGACCTACCCGGTCGCCAGCGACGACCTGACCCCGTTCCGTGACGCGGCGGAACTGGCCCAACGCGGCAGCGCGATCTTTCACCGCCTCGACCCGGTGCTGGGCAGCTACTTCGACACCCTGCGCCGCGAAAACCTGCTCGATCTGGAAAATCGCAAGGGCAAAGGCCCCGGCGCCTTCTGCACCACCTACGAAGCCAGCCGCAGACCGTTCATCTTCATGAACGCGGCCGGGCAGGCGCGCGACGTCAACACCCTGCTGCACGAATCCGGCCATGCTTTCCACGCTTTCGAGACCTTTCACCTGCCCTACTACCACCAGCGCTGGCCCAGCATGGAATTTGCCGAAGTAGCCTCCACCGCCATGGAACTGCTGGCCTCGCCCTACCTGACCCGCGACCACGGCGGCTTCTACACCCCCGCGCAGGCGGCCCGCGCCCGCACCCGTCACCTGGAAAAACTGCTGCTCTTCTGGCCCTACATGGCCGTGGTAGACGCGTTCCAGCATTGGGTGTACGAAAACCCGCGCGCCGCCCGCCACCCGGCCAACTGCGACACGGCCTGGGCCGAACAGTGGGACCGCTTCCTCCCCTGGGTGGACTGGAGCGGCCTGGAAGACTCCAAAACCCTGGGCTGGCACCGCAAGCGACACATCCACCGCGCCCCCTTCTACTACATCGAATACGGCCTGGCCCAGTTGGGCGCGGTGCAAATCTGGGGCAACGCACAACGCGACCAGGCCGCGGCCGTAGCCGCCTACCGCCGCGCCCTCGCGCTGGGCGGCACAGTCTCCACCCCCGAGCTGTACGCAGCCGCGGGCGGCCAATTCGCCTTCGACGCCAACACCCTCCAACAAGCCGTCGATCTGATCGAACACACCCTCGCCACCCTCGCCAACTAGACCGGAGACCTGCCGGCTGTGACCTTCACCAACCATTCACGATTCCCAATGATCAAAGGCAACCAGCCCGGCAGTTGGGCCGAGAGTACCGTCAAAGTGCGCCTGCCGGACATCGCCCGCCGCACCCTGGCCGGAAACGATTTCCCACCCCCGGTCGTGGAACGCCTCCGCGCGCTGATCGGGGAAATCCCGGCCGGGCCCATCCGCCCGGTCCGCGATTCCGGCCCCGACGTCCCCGACTGGGAGGGGTACACCCGCCCCTACCTGGGGCAAAACTGGCTCGACGCGCCCTGGTTCTTCGTCGAAACCTACTTCTACCGCCGCATCCTGGAGGCCAGCGGCTATTTTGGCGGCGATTTGCCGGGCTACGACCCCTTCCGCTTCGAGAAAACCCGCGGGCGAGCGGCCTCGGGTGCAGCTATTCGCAGCCTTT
>JALUWE010000515.1 GCA_027019845.1 Anaerolineales bacterium
AGAATCTGGGAGCGCAGCGACCGTCGGGGCGACCGGCCGGTCGCCCCGACCATCAATAACCACGCACCGAACAACCGTCCTCCGTCCCCGGTCGTCCGTCTCCATCTCCCTCAACCTCGTTAAGATTCTTCGCTGTCACTCAGAATGACACAAGCAATAACGGGCCGTTCAGAATGACATAAGTAACAGCAGGCATGAACCGCGTAACTCCTGTCACTTACAGGGGTTACGCACTTGAAAAGTCGCACCCGGACCTCACAGGTCTCAAAGCGCATGGAGATGCCCGGATGCAATCTATTTTGGGTAAAAATTTCCTGCATTGTGTGGTAGTAGACCTGTGAGGTCTCAACTGCGTAAGTTCTATCACTTACTTTACAACCACTACCCACGGAGGGGCACAGCGAGCAGGAACCTACTCACCGATGGCATCGAAGAGCGGCAACAGTGCCTGGGCTGCAAGTTCGTGCCCCAGGGGAGAGGGGTGCATCCACACATCCGCGAACAGATAGCGGTCTTCCAGGGTGCAGGGGCCGCCCGGTTTTTCCAGACACGCCCGCCGGTACACAGGCAGCAAATCCACGACCGGGAAACCGGCTTCAGCGGCTTTTGCTTTCAGCAAATCTTGCGGGAGAGTGGTAAAACTCTCGTCCAACACCTGAAACTCGAGCGGGAAAATCACCAGAATGAACTGCGCGCCGTTTTCCTCTGCCTGCTGTTGGATGTCCAGGATCATTGTCCAGATTTTTTCCCATCGCTCGTCAGCGGGGTCCACTGGAAAATAGCTGGAGGCTCTGGTGGGAGGATCGATTACCTCGATGCGTTCTCGATTCTGAGATTTTGCCTCTATCCACTGCATTTGAACGCGCAAAAAAGGCCAGAAATAGGTGTTGGCGCGCAGCCAGTCGATGAGCGGCGGGCGGTCTTGTCTGAGCAGGGCGTTCTTACCGTAGATGTCGTTGACCAGCGTAAGGTCAAGCAGAACGTAATCAGGCTGGTACTTCAGGCCTTCGGCCTGGAGGTAGGCCAGCTCGTTTTCCAGATTCCAACCGGGTACCGCGGCAGTAACCACTTCAAAACCCTGTGGCCCGGAGGAGTTCTGCTGAAGCAGTCGTTCCAGTTGATAGCCGTAGGTGTCTTCGTAGGCCACCCCCCAACCCATGGCCACCGAGTCGCCGAGGTTGAGAATCCGGGTGGTGCCGGGCGGCGGCTGGTAATCCTTTTCGGGGCCGCGCAGGCCGCGGGCATTGATGTCGACCGAAATGCCTTGAAATTCATAACGGCTGCCGGGCTGCATGAGCGTGAAACCCGGCGGCGGATCAGGGTGGAGGGTGTATTCGATGCGTCTGGAGGCGACCATCTCCCAGGCGAACGGGCCATTCGCCTGTTTTTTCTCCCACAAGTACGCAAAACCCTCGAACATACCCAACAGGAGCGCAACGCTGACCAGCGAGAGCGCGAGTTGGGGGAGTACCGCGGCACAGCCGGCGCGTTTTTGCAGCCGGGCGGAGGAGGACGGGGGGGCACCTGCCTGGTTGGTGGCTGTCACGAGGCTACTTCAACCCCATCGCGGCCGCCAGCGACGGCTCATCGAGAATCGCCTGATAGAAATTCCTGGCGATCAGTTGATGGCCGCGTTCGTTGGGGTGCTTGTCCCATTCGGCGACTGTGATATCGGCGATGTCCTGCCCCTCGAATGTACGGGACAGGTCGAGGGTGATAAAGCCAGCCTCTTGCGCGAAGCCGGTCAGACGGGCGAGGATTTCCTCGTCAAGCGGCGATTCGAGAGAGGGGATGAAAATCCAGACCGGCAGCACCCCCTGCTCCCGAGAGAGGGCTACCAGGCGTTGGTAGGTCCACATCAGAATGTCTTGCGTGTAGGGTCTCAGCAGCCTTTCGGCCTCGGATTGCGTCATACCGGGCTTGACACCGGCTTGCGCTATCACGTCTTGCAAAAACGGATAAGGAATGTCCGAACCGGCTATGGCGCGGTTTGCCAGATTGCGCACGGCAATGCTTTCTTCAAACTGGTGCGCCACGTAGAAAAGAGCATCGGGTGAAAACGAGAGACCTTGTTGCTCGTAGATGAAGAGTTCCTGCGGGGCGGAATAGCCGGAAACGCCAAAGTTCAGAATTTCGTAATTCTGATACCCCGCGCCCGGGTACTGATTGAGCCGCTCCTCCAGTACCCAGTCGAACACTTCCTCATCCGCCACACCCGATCCCATTACGAAAGAGGGCCCAATCAAGACTGCGCGATACGTCCCTTCAGGAGGCGTCTTGGCGTAGTCTTTGTCACGCATCCCCCACTGGTTGACGCTCAAACGCTTCCCGTGAAAGATGATGCTCTGGTTGGGGATCAGCTCGATAGCGCGAAAATCGTCCAACAAACGGGCGGCCTCGGTCTCTTGAATGGTAGGCCAGTCGGAAGGTCTTTTGGTGTAGATCTCCCACAGGTCAGTATTGAATTGATTGATGCCGATCAGGTCTTCATAATACCCGCGCAGGAGCAGGGCCGCGTCCCGGTCGCTGAGGCGGGCTACCCGCAGGTCTTCGATGACCTCCTGGGCACGCCCTCCCAAACGGCTGGTGACCGCGGGGTGACTGATCGAAAACACCAGCAGGATCAGGCCGCCATATACCACAGCGGGTTGAAAGGGCGAGGTTTTCCCCGACCTGCTCTTGGAACTCAGCCCGCCCTGTGATGGATTGAGCACCTCGCTCACCAGCAGCCCCACCACCAGGGCCGCGATCACAACGAAAATAGGCACGAAGGTCTCAAAACCGCGGATCGGGGCACGCAAAACGCTCCAGAGCGAGAACCACTCTTGCAAGCTGCTGCTGGTCCAGATCGAAAAGAGCACCGCAACGATGCTGAAGGTAGCCACAACTTTGAGCGATAGAACGGCAAATTCTCGAACACGCCAGCTCTGTTTTTTCTTGAGGGAGCGTTTTTGCCCGCGCTTGGTCTCGTACAGTGAGTTGGAGAGCACAAACACGCCGAACAGCCCCCAATAGACAACGTCGGTCGCGGTGATGGGGAAGGTGCCCCGCAGCCAAAACCACTGGTAACTGTGCAAAAACCAGGTGATGAAGAAAACAAAGGCAGTGGAGATTATCAGCCTGGTGGATGCGCTATACTTTCGCAGGCTGAAATAGGTGGGATAATGGAAAAGCTTCAGCATGAAGTCCTTCCAGTAGATGTTTGCGCGGCGCCAAAAGTCGGTAAAACTAAAGGCCAGGAAGAATTCGCGCATGGTCTTTGGAAGGTTGAAGCCAAACAGCATGAGAATACCCACCGCGGTGTGGAACTGGCCAGAAACGCGCACCAGAGACATGATGTTGGCCGCGATGTACCGCACCAGATCGCCGATATCCACTATGGTCTCCGGTGCAATGATGAGGTAGTAATTGACAAACCGGTAGGTGATCAGGTGCATCGTGCCCCAGAAAAGCCATTTTACGCCGCGTTGGTAAATGTGAAATGAATCGGCGCTGTAATACTTGTCACGATAGGTGGCATAGTCGATGACCGGGAAGAGAGGAAAAACAATGTTGGGCAACAGGAAAAAGTACGAAATTCTGGTCGTAAAACCTTCCGTTTTCTTTTTATACTTCAGGTCGTACAGGTAGATGGCCAGCCGGAACATGAACATACTGCCCAGAATCGGCCAGATGGCGTTGGGAACAGGGGAGGAGGCCAGCCACCCGCTGCGCAAGGCGGCCAATCCCCCGCCGACAACCAGCAGCAGAATCACCCGCCAGCGAAAAGCGATGGGCAGGTGGGCGATGCCAAACAGACCCAACCCAATGCCGATCAACCACAGCCCGTTCTGAACACCCAGTATGCCGACAATGCCCGTCAGAGAAAGCAACAGGAAAAACGGCAGGCGATATTGGCGCGGCAGAATGGCATGAAGAATGAAGCCATAGAACGTGATCAGCGTAACGTTCTGGTACAGGGCCTGATTTTCCAGTTCAAACTGGCGGATGAGCAAAGCCAGAAAGCCAAGCTGTACTGTAATGAGCAAAAATTGCAGGATGCTGCGTTTTTCTCTGGCGATCAGATCCGCCAATTCGGCCACATATTGGGGGCCAAACGAAACCAACGGAGGGTTGGCCGTGATGAGCCATCCGACGGCCACCGAAGCCAGCAGCAACTGTTTGGTCCACAAATTGGGCAGGCCACCAATCACCAACAAATCGGCGGCAAAAGCCACCGCAACCGCACTGATACCGAGCAAAAACCATTCGCCATAAACACGCTGTTTTTCCGAGACGGCTCCAGCTATTCCGGCTGCAAGAAAGGCTAATCCACTGAAGGCCAAAGCGATCTGCTTCGGGCCAATCCCTGTGCCGCCACCCAATCCCAATGCGTCTGCGCCAAAAGCCAGCGAGACGCCCAGCGCGCCAATCAGGATCAACACAACGGACAGGGAATATCGGGGGAGTTCAAGCGTATTTCTGTGTTGCATTACTCACCTTTCGTCTGTGAAGAAGGTTGGTGTGAAGGAGCGGATTCCGGACGTGACAGGTATCGGCCTGACTTTCTTCTTGCAGCACCGGGCGTTGCAGCCGCTGAACCCGCTGGCCCGCCACCAATGACGACCACATCACATTTCTGCGGGACATCCATAACTGTATCCTCCTTCCCCAAGACTCACGACAATGTTTTCAACTTTTGATAATCGATTTTATCGGTAGATGTCTTCGGCAAAACGTCCAGAAACGCAAAGATGTCTGGCACCATGTAGCCCGGTAATACATCCATACAGAAGCGCTTCAAGCGGATGATAGAAGGCCGTTTGCCATCCTGGAAACTCAGAAAGGCTTTGATCCGCACGCCGTGTTCTTCGTCTGCCAGCGCGATGACAGCCGCTTCCTTGACGTCGGGATGGCGGTATAGCCCGGCCTCGATCTCGCCTAATTCGACGCGGTAGCCGCGTTTTTTGACCATCCGGTCGCGGCGGCTGATGTAGGTGTAGATGCCGTTGGCTTCCTCCACCACGATGTCGCCGGTTTTGTACCACCGCTCGCCGGCTGAATCGACCAGGAAAGCCTGGGCGGTCCGCTCAGGCAAATTCCAGTACCCGTTCATCACGCCGGGGCCGCTGGCGATCAGTTCTCCCTCCGCACCTGCGGGCACTTCCTGGCCCTGCTCGTCCACCACTTTGATTTTGTAGTGCGAACAGGCCGCGCCAATAGGGAATGGGGTGGTGCGCTCGTCGGGAATCTCGGCGGGGATTTCGTAGTAGGTGCAGACGTTGGTTTCGGTGGGACCGTACAGGTTGAAGTAACGCGGATGTGGGAGCAAGCTCTTCAAAAGGCGCAGGTGTTTGATGGGAAAAACCTCTCCGGCAAACAGAACCGTGCGCAGGTTGCTGTAATCGTATTTTTCCAGCTTGCCGAATTGCGCCAAAAAGCTCAAGATCGAAGGGGTGGAATACCAGACGGTAATCTTGCTCTCCGAGATCAGCGGCGCGAGGCGCACCGGGTCTTTCCCGGTCTCTTCCGAAACCAACACCAGCGTGGCGCCGTGTTTGATGGGGACGTAAATGTCCAGGATGGAGAGGTCGAAGTGAAAGGGCGCGTGCGAGGAAAAGCGGTCATCTGGCCGGGGATCGAATGCCTGAGAGCACCAGTCCACGAAGCTAATAGCTGCCCGGTGGGTGAGCATCACGCCTTTGGGTTTGCCGGTCGAGCCGGAAGTGTAGAGGATGTAGGCCAGGTCTTCGAGGTCCGGAGATACAGTGGCGACGGTAGAGGCCGGGTCGCTTTCCTGAGCGGACAGCAGCGCGTTGCGCAGCCGCGCACCGCCACCGGTGCCGTCCAGGACGATGAAACGTGGCCCCTCGCGCTGGACGGGCAGCTCGGCCTGCAAACCGGGGAGGAAATCCGCCTCCACGATCACGGCCTTGACCGCGCAATCGGCCAGGATGTAGGCGTTGCGTGCAGGCGGCGCGCCGGGATCGACCGGCACATAGGCCGCGCCGGTTTTCAGGATACCGAAGATGGCCGCCAGGGAATCGATGGATTTGTGCAGGTAGATACCCACCCGGTCACCGCGGCGCACCCCAAGGTGGTGCAGGCGGTCGCGCAACTGGTCCGAAAGCGCGGCCAGCTCGCGGTACGTGATCATCCCGACGCCGGGTTCTTCGACCGCAGGATGATCTGGCCGCACCCGCGCTGAGCGATCCAAAAATTGAAACAGCGCGTTCTGTGAAAACACGAGGCTTTCTCCTACATCTTTTCGTGTACCAATCTGGCGATGTCGCTCAATTGGTCGAAATTATCCGTTCCCATCTCGTGGGGCTGGATTTCGACGCCGTATTTTTCTTCCAAAAAAGCCACCAGCTTCAAGGTAGCCAGCGAGTCCAGGATGCCTCCTGAAATCAGCGGCGTCGAGGGGGTCAGTTCGTTGGGGTCTTCTCCGGGAAGGAATTCCTCCAGAATGTAGGCTTTGATGGTGTTGATAGTGTCTTCCATGATTTGTTGCTCCTTTTTTCGAGATTATGGGCTTCTGTTGCCGAGTTTGCGCAAAATGGCGAAAATCACGAGCACGACGAGGCTGGAAGCGATAAAGCCAATCGCCGGGCCTACGATGCGGGTATCCAGCCCGCGCAAGGGGTTCGCATTCTGATTGGCCGGCCCCGCAGCGGGCCGTGCCAGGGGGGTGGGGGTAGGGGTGGGGGTGGGCGTAGGGAGGGGAGTTGCCGTTGGC
>JALUWE010000516.1 GCA_027019845.1 Anaerolineales bacterium
GAACAACCGTCCCCGGTCCCCCGTCCCCCCGGTCATCCGTCCCCCGTCCCCCGTCATTCTGAGGGAGCGCAGCGACCGAAGAATCTCCCCCACCGCCGAGATTCTTCGCTATCGCTCAGAATGACACGGGCAACAGCAGGTCGCCCAGAATGACACAGCCAACAGCAGGCATGAACTGCGTAACTCCCGTCGCTTACTTTACAACCACTACCAACTCCACGTACACTACATAACGCGGGGGAGAGCACAACAGTACACCCCCTCCATCACACTGATCACTGAACACTGAACACTGAATACTGAACACTGAATACTGAATACTGATCACTGAATACTGATCACTTCCCCCGGCCTGTTTTCGCCCATCGGGTTATAATTAGGGCAGCTTTTCCACAACCAACGTGCATTTCTCGCCCCGAGGGAAAGGAGTCCGACCGTGAAAAAACACTATTGGCTCACCATCAGCCTGGCGCTTGGCATCAGCATTGCTGTTTTGTTCATCCGGCTCAACACAGTCAGCGTGCGCGCCGCCTCTCCCCTGCTGCCAGCCAACGCTCCCATAGACCAACCCCGGCTGGACGGAGACATTGACCCCGAGCCGCCGGTTGTTCTGGGACCCAAGGGCGAGACTGCCGCGCCCGAAGCCATCCTGGCTACCCTTGAACCCGCCTGGGCCGCCACCGTCACCGAATCGACCACCGATCTGGCCTGGGGCGACTATGACGGCGACGGCGACCTGGACTTGCTGGCCGCCAATTTCGGCTCCGCTAATCGTTTGTACTTCAACGTGGGCGGCACGCTCACCAACGGCCTCACCCTGCCCCCTTGTGTGTCCGGCCTGGCCGACAGCACCTACGCAGTCGCCTGGGGCGACTACGACCTGGACGGCGACCTGGACATCCTGGTCGGCAACGACAACGCCCGCAACTGCGTTTTCCGCAACGACAACGGCACCTTCAACCTGGCCTGGCTGGCCGGCGCCTCCCAGCGCACCCTCGACGTGGCCTGGGCCGGATGGGCCTTCAACAGCGAATTCAGCATGTATTTCGCAATCGCCGACTCCGACAACGCCGCCATCGTCTATCGCTACGAAGCCGGTGCCTTCACCGTCTTCTGGAGCGGACCCACCGGCCTATCCAACACGTCCGTCGCCTGGGGCGACATGGACAACGACGGCGACCCCGACCTGGCCCTCGGCAACTCCGGCCAGCCCAACGTGGTCTACCGCAACGACCTGAACACCTTCACCCCGGTCTTCACCACCACCGAGAGCGAGGTCACCCGCGACATCGCCTGGGGCGACATGAACGGCGATGGTTTCCTCGACATGGCCGTCGCCAACGGTGCAACCGGCGGCGTGAGCAAGCCGGAACGCGTCTACTGCAACAACGGCAACAATACCTTCACCGCCTGCTGGGCCTCCGCCGATGCCTATCCATCCGACAGCGTGGCCTGGGGCGATTATGACGGCGACGGCGACCTCGACCTGGCCGCCACCTCCAGAACCAACGGCCTCACCCGCGTCTATGAAAACATCAACGGCATGTTGGACACAGACCCCATCTTCGACGCCAGCGACGACCTCCAAGACAGCCGCGCCGTGGCCTGGGCCGACTGGGACGGCGACGGCGATATGGAACTCGCCATCGGCTACTATGGCGGCACGCCCAGCGTGGTCTATCGGAACACCCTCGGCAACCTCTCTCCCCAAGACTTTACCCACCCCCTCTTCGATACCCGCGACCTGGCCTTTGGCGACTATGACGGCGATGGCGACCTCGACCTGGCCGCCGCCAACTCCAGCTTTACCGCCAACACCCTCTACCGCAACGATAACGGCACATTCACCCCAGTCTTCACCACCACCGAAGCCCTCAACTCGCGCGCTGTAGCCTGGGGCGACTACGACGGCGACGGTGACCTCGACCTGGCCTTTGCCAACGGCCAAAATTCCAGCGGCCAAAGCAACCAGATCTACGAAAACCTGGGCGGCACCTTCGTCGCCACCCCCGACTTCATCGACCCCCTCCCCTCCGACACCTACGACATCGCCTTTGGCGACTACGACGGCGACGGCGACCTCGACCTGGCCGCCGCCAACCTGGTCAACGGCCAACCCAACGTCATTCATATCAACAACCAGGGAGTCTTCACCCAGGTGATCACCCTCGGCCCCGCCACCGACCAATCCCTAAGCCTGGCCTGGGGCGACATCGACCAGGACCTCGACCTCGATCTGGTAGTCGCCAACTACAACGCGCCCAATCGCCTCTACCTCAACGACGGCAGCGGCGGCTTCACCATGATCACCCTGCCCGAACCCAACACGCCGTGCAGCACCCCCTCCAATACCCGCAATATCGCACTCGGCGACTGGGACGGCGATGGCGACCTCGACATCCTGACCGCCAACGCCGGCGCGAACGGCTGCATCCAGATCATCGAAACCGTGCTTTCAGCCGGCGGCCCCTCCTTCAACACCGCCTGGCAATTCGACGAACCCAATCTGGACGTTGAAGGCGTCGCCTTTGGCGACCACGACGGCGACGGCGACCTGGACGTGGCCGCAGCCCTGGGCGGCGGCACCACCGCCCAACGCAATCGCCTGTTCACCAACATCGGCGGCAGCCTGGTGCAAACCTGGCTGGCCCCCGCCTCTGCCTCCGACCCCTCACAGGCCGTAGCCTGGGGAGACATCGACAACGACGGCGACCTCGACCTGGCCTTCGCCAACGACAACGCCCTCAACCGCATCTACCTCAACAACTGGCAGAATTCCGCCAACCAACTCCCCAACGACCCCATCCACGTCACCATCCTGCGGCCCGATGCCATCGGCGACGCGGCCTTCTTCTCCACCGCAGACATCCTCGGCCAATCCGTCATCTCCATCCCCTTCCGTCTGAGCGACAACGAAGGCGACCAGGCCTTCCGGATCGAGTTCCAGGTCTCCTGGGACGGCGGTGGCAATTGGGAGCCAGCCTGTGAAGTGGGCGACGACTGCCTGAACCCCACCGGCACCTGGAGCAACGTTGCCACCATCTCCAACGGCCTGACCACCCCCTACACCTTCACCTGGAACGCGCTCTACCAACTGCTGGCACACCAAAACCTGACCCTCGACCACGACAACAACCAGTTCGTGCCCTTCGATCAGAGCAATGAGGAGATGGACATCGCCTTCCGCATCGTGCCGCGCTCCAACCCCTACCACGGTGGCCTGATCCAACGCCCCGCCTTCGGCACCAATTCCAACATGTTCCGCGCCGACATGCGCCCAGACTGGAGCAACTCGGCCAAATTCTTCCTGCCCGAATACGGCGTCCCCGGCGAAATCGTCACCCTGACCATCGTGATCACCCAGGCCGACCGGGGACTGCCGCCCGCCTACCTGCTGGACAGTTTCGCCGGCACCCGCTACCTCACCCCCACCGGCGCTCCTATCTCGAATATGGGCGTGATTACCTCCACCAGCAGCTCCACCGGCACCACCTTCACCTGGACCAACTTCGTGCCATTCGGCGACCTCTTCCCCTGGCAGCAACGCGTGCAAAACACTGACGCCATCCCCTACGAAAACGTCCTGGTGATCGAATACCCCCTGCGGGTCATCCGACCGCTCACCAACAACCTGCAACTCTCCAACCGCGCGCTGGTCTTCGACGGCCTGCACGCCCCCTTCGAACTGACCAGCACCCTGACCATCAGCGCCACCCCCCGCCTGGAGCAGTCCTGGAAACTGGTCAACGGCCAGCCGCAAAACATCGCCGCCCCCAACGATCTGATGACCTACACCCTGGTGCTCACCAATACCGGCACCGAAAACGCCTACAACGTCACCATGAGCGACACGCTGCCGGCGCAAGTCACCTGGGCCAACTACCTGACGTACACCAGCGGCACGGCCTCGTTCACCAACGGTATCGTGCAGTGGCAGGGCGACATACGCGTCTTCGAACCTGTCACCGTCACCTACCGCGTCACCGTGGTCAAACCCCTGGTGGGCACATTCTTCACCAACACCTTCCGGCTGGCCCACAGCAGCATGATCACCCCCTTCGAGTCGATCCCGGTCACCACCACCGTGCTGGCCCCCAACCTGCTGTCCTCCTACAAAACCAGCAACATCACCCGCACAGAACTGCTCGACCCGCTGCAATACACCATCGTGCTGACCAACACCGGCCTGATCGACGCCCTGGGAGTCAGCCTGAGCGATCCCATTCCGGGCGCCAGCACCTACGTCAGCCCCAGCCTGTCGGTCAGTTCCGGTGTGGGCAGCTACAACCCGATCAGCAATACCATCTTCTGGCAAGGAGACGTGCTCATCGGCCAACCGGTGACCATCACCTACTCGGTGTTAGCCAACCTGCCGCCCCAACCACCCGACAACGTGCTGACCAACACGGTCTACATCGATGACCCCGTCAGCGGGGCGTACCTCATCCAATACACGACCACCATCACCCTGCCCGATCTCGGCCCCTCGACCAAGAGCGCGCAGGCCTCGGTGGTGGAATTGGGCGACGTAATGACCTACACCATCGTGGTGCAGAACGCGGGCGGCTTCTCCCCCAACAGCACATTGCTGGACGCCTTCCCCAGCGCGCTGACCTTCGTCACCGGCAGCTACACCACCAGCGCGGGGGTGGGCGGCTTCGATGTGAACGCCAACGCCATCACGTGGACCAGCGACCTGACCGGCGGCCAGGTCGTCACCATGACCTTCAATGCCATCGTGGCCTGCCCCGCACCCGGCACCTCCGTGTTCACCAACACCGCGGTGCTGGAAGACGCGCTGCTCTTCCAAACCCTGCTGAACACCCCCGCCACCATCAACATGCCCGATCTGAGCACCTCCAGCATCAGTGCAAACGTCCCCTCCGTATCGCCGGGAGACATCGTGATGTACTCGATTGCCATTCGCAACACCGGCGGTTACGCGCCCAACGCCTCCCTCACGAACAACATCCCCGCGTTCGTGAGCTTCGTGGCGGGGTCGGAGCTTGCTACCGGCGGCGTAGTCACCTACAACGCCGGGGCCAATCAAATACAGTGGCAGGGCGATCTCCAGCCCGGGGAGGAGGTCATCGTCTCCTACCAGGTGGAGGTGTTGCCCAGCGCGCAAGGCAACCTGATCACCAACATAGTCGATCTGAACGACACTTGTGTGAGCACGCAAATCGAAACCACGATTGGCACGGGCTTCGTCTTCCTGCCCATCGTGATCAACAAACCCTGACGCCTCGCTGCCTGGGATACAACGAAAAAGACCTCAACAGGGAAAGGCCTGTTGAGGTCTTTTTATCGTCCCAACGCCCCAGCCAGGCGACTTACGGCACCTCGAAGATCACCACCTGCCCTTGCTCGAACACCGGCTGCAAAAAACGGCGGAACTTGCTCTCATTGACCGCGTAGGTGCTGCGCTCCAGCGGGCCAATGTAAATGTAGCGCACATTGTATTGTTGCAGCAATGCCAGCGTCTCCTCCCAACTGTTGCTGCGGTAAATGGTCTCAACGTCAGCTTCCCGCGATCCCATCTCCTCCGTGCCCCCGCGCCACTGGCTCTCGTGTCCCGGCCAGCCCAGCAGCGCGGGCATCCCGCTGTGCACGGAGATGCGGGCGTAGTTGGAATAACTGCCCCCCACCGCCTCCACCAGTGTCCCCAACGGCGCGCTGCGCAGCCATTCCACCGCGGCGCGGTCGTCTTCGGTCAAATACGCGCTGTGCAGCGTACCGTCCAGCCGCAATCCCTGCGGCGGGTTGAACCCCTGAGTCTTGGTGTTCAGACTCAACAGCGGGTAGGTCAGACCAACCACGAACACCGCGGCCAGCAAAACCGCGGCCCCGGCCCGCCGCGCGCCGCGCAACCGCTCGAACAACAACGCGCTGCCGAACGCGGCCGCCACACCCCACAACAGCCAGGCCTGATAGTAAAACTTGAACACCGTATTCATGCGCGTCCCGAACTGGTCACGCAAATACACAAACTCCGGCGCGATCACCAGCAGCGCGGCAGTCACGATCAGCAGCAGCGAAAACGACACCGGCCCGGCAGGCCGCCTGCCCAACAACAAAGCCAACCCCAACCCCAACAGCACCACCAGCGTCCCCACCCCCGCCAGACTGGCAAACCGCCGGTAAAACGCCTCCCCCAGCAAAGAGGGGACATCCGGCGCACCCAGCAACTGGATGCCCACCGCCCCCTCCGGCAGCAACGCGATCACCCCCGCCAGCAGCAACGAAAACACCCACAACCCAACCGCCACCCCCGCGGCCAACAGCATCCCCTGCCGCAAACTGTGCCGCATCCCCTCCCCCCGCCACAGATGCGCCAGATAAGCGAACAACGGCACGAACAACGTCCCGAACATCACCCACAAATGCGCGCCGCGCGTCGGATTCAGCACATTGGGCAGAATCCCCCCCGCTTGCGAGGAAAAACCAATGTAAAACGGGAAGTACAGCAAACCACCCACCACGCCGATTGCCAGCCCCAGCGTGACGAACTCGCCCAGGCGTGCCCACCCCCACCCTTCGGCCCGAACGCGGCGCAGCACATACGCCCCCGCGAACAACGCCAGGTAGATCGGAAAATCCCAGGTGTTCATAAATGCCATACCACCCAACACCACCGCGGCCAGCGCGAACGTCGGCG
>JALUWE010000517.1 GCA_027019845.1 Anaerolineales bacterium
GGTGGCGGTCGGCGTGCTGGCGGCGAGATCGAAATCCGGCGAGACTTCCGAGAACACGAACGCGAAGATGCCCAGTGTGACGCAGACAACCAGCGCGGCACACGCCAGCGCGATCAGGATGAAACTGACAAGACAGGCGGTAACGGTGGGGGTGGATTTCATGGGGGAGTCAGCGGGAAGGGTTGAGGGGCAAAGCAGAAGGGCGGCACGAGGCTCACTGTGCCCGTATCGTGGGGTTCGGGTGGAGCGTTTGGAAAGGTAGCGGCATCCTTAGAACAAGAGGCCGCGATAGGTGTAGGCCAGCCAGCTCAGGATCAAGATCAGCGCGATCAAGCCGAGGCCCACCAGCGCCCAAATGCCCACTACCTTGACCGGGTCTTTCGGTTTGATGCCCCCGACTTTTCCGGTTTGCCCGTTGACCAGCACGTGATATTCCTCCCCTTTGTAATGGTACGTGCCCACCCAGATGGGCAGCAACACATGTTTGAAGGTCATCCCGCTCCAGTTGCCGCCCCCAATCTGGACGTTGCGTTTTTCCTGGCCAGGCGCGATCTTGCCGTATGCCCGGCGGCGCATCTGGCGCACGACTTTTTCGCGCGCCAGCAAAGAGGCGTCCGAAAGTGAGCGGTCGTAGCTCAGGGTGAGCCAACCGGCAATGTGTTTTTCATCGAAATCGACCACATCTTTCAGGTTGAACGGTTCGATGCTGGCGAGTTCTTTGCTCTTGAGCGCGGTCAGGCCAGGCACCAGCACGTCGTCGAAGAAATCGGTGATCACGCCCTGCCGGTGTGTCCAGTAGGCATCTTTGCCGTACCCTTCGCGCACCTGGCACGACCAGTGCAGTTCGACCGTGCCGTCGAACGTCCAGAAAGGGTAATAAGCCGGGCGTAAACGCAGTTTTTTTGCGCCTTTGCCCAGGTCGTCAGGGGCGAACAGGCCGCTGTTGAGCCAGTCTCGGGCTTTTTGCAAGGCGTTTTTCTTGCCCACTTTGAAGAGCGCAATTACCTGCGGTTCGACAAGATTGCGAATTTCGGTGGAGATAACCAGTTGGTTGGAGCCGCAGTAGGGGCATTGTGTGGTCTTTTGTCCTTTTTGCAGCAGGGTGATGGCGCCGCACTTTTCGCATTCCAATTGTTGCGGCTTACTGGCTCGCCGGTGTGCCTGGGCGGTGTGCATGACCTGCACCATCGGTTTTTCCGCGCGGTCGGGGGCCAGGCTGCTCTCTGGAGTCTCGGTGTACCCGCAGTATTCGCAAACCAGATGGGTGTGTTCGGCGTCGAAGTGCATACGCCCGCCGCATTTGGGACACTCGTAAGTGCGGGAGGCGGCCACCTCGGAGGCGGGCGATGGAGGTTCAGTGTGTGATTCTGACGGGTCCGGGAGAATGTCGGGGCTGCGCTGGGCGATTTCCGGGACCGGTTTCCCCAGTTTTCGGGCCAGCTTCCGCACGCCTGTGCGGGCCATGGTGTTGCCGGGGTCGCAAGCCAGGGCGCGTTCCAGGTACTGGTATTTTTCTTCCAGATCGTCCGTGGTATCGGTGAGCCACAACCAGGGGCGGGGGTCCAGCGGGTTGAGGCGGCTGGCGCGTGTCAGCAGGCGTTGGGCGAGTTTCCGCCGCCCATCTTTCGCCGCGACAACGCCTTCCCGCACCAGATTTTCATATTCGCTCTGGCTGATTTTTCCGTGGGGCGGCATACCGGGGGAGGGCATACGTAGAGTGTAGCACATTTGGTTTTGTGTTTCAAATGTTCTGGGGTGTCAATTTCGTGGTAATCGGATCAAAAAAAGGCAGAGATCGCGGTCCCTGCCTTTTTTTGGGGGGGATGGGGGTTATCCGCCGGTTTGGTCTTCCAGGAAGTGCCTGGCCTGCATGGCTGCGGCCGCGCCCATGCCCGCGGAGGTGATCACCTGCCGGAAGTGCGGGTCTGCCACTTCACCGGCCGCGAACACGCCGGGAATGTTGGTCTCCATGAATTTGTTGACCACCAGGTAGCCGTTCTCGTCCATCTCCAGCTGGCCGCGGAAAATGTCGGTGTTGGGGATGTGGCCGATGAAGATGAACACGCCGTCGGTTTGGTGATGGCGGGTTTCGCCGGTTTTGACGTTTTTGAGTTCCACGCCGGTCACCTGCCCGTTGCCGACGATGCTGGTCAGCACAGTGTCCCAGATGAAACTGATTTTGGGGTTGTCGAAGGCGCGTTTTTGGAGCACAGGGCTGGCGCGCAGTTCGTCCCTGCGGTGGACGACGGTGACGCTGTTGGCGTAGCGGGTCAGGAAGGTGCCTTCTTCGAGCGCGCTGTCTCCGCCGCCGACTACGATGATGTCTTTGTCTTTGAAGAACCAGCCGTCGCAGGTGCCGCAGTAAGAGACGCCGCGGCCGGTGAATTCCTGTTCGCCGGGGATGTTCAATTGGCGGGGGTTGGCGCCGGTGGCGATGATCAGGCTTTCGGCCAGGTATTCGGCGTTGTAGCCCTTGACCCGGAAGGGTCTTTGGGAGAGGTCGGTTTCGACAGCGGTGTCGAACTCGAGCACCGCGCCGAAGCGTTCGGCCTGTTTCTGGAACAGCTCGACCAGCTCGGGGCCGCCCACGCCCTCCGGAAAGCCGGGGTAGTTCTCGACGATGTGGGTGATGGCGACCTGCCCACCAAGCTGCATACCGGTCAAAACAAGCGGTTCGAGGTCGGCCCGCGCGGCGTAGAGCGCGGCGGAGAGGCCGGTAGGCCCGCCACCCAAGATCAAAACCTTATAAGGGCCTTTGACTTCTAAATCCCCTTCAGATGAGAAAGTCGATAGGTTCATGTCCATACGTTATTCCTCGCTGCTACAAGAGTGTCCGTGGATTGAAATTGGGTAGTGGTTGTAGTGATGAGAGTTATGCAGTTCATGCCTGCTGTCTCCCGCGTCATTCTGAGCGACCGGCTATTGCTTGTGTCATTCTGAGCGACCAACGGGAGCGAAGAATCTCGGCAATGGTGGGGGAGATTCTTCGGGCACTTCGTGCCCTCAGAATGACAAGGGAGGCTGTACTTTCTCAGAATGGCAGGGGTTTTGTGTCATTCTGACGGGGCCTATGCAGGTGTTCGCAATGACACAAAGCCTGTCCTTGAGTTCACGAACTGCGTAAGTATGACGAATGTTAACGAACCTGCCTCGCCATCACTTACTCCGTGACCACTCTCCGAAATGGAATGTGCGTTGTTCTTACGCTGGCTTAGACGAAGGGAAGCGCGGATTTTTTACGGATTTGGTCTGAGTTGTCTGGGTGGTGGAGGTGTTGGGGCGTTCCTGCGCGTGCGGTTATCCGTTTTGCGTTTCCGGTCGTCTGTCTAGCCTGCCACTTTCTCCAAAGAAGGCCCGGCCGCGGTGATCTCTTGGGACACCTGCCCCTGGAATTGGGCGAAGCCTTGCTCGAAGCGTTCGATCAGGCCGCGGGCCTGGGCGTCGTAGGCGTGTTTGTCGGCCCAGGTATCGCGCGGGTTGAGCACTTCGGAGGGGACGCCGGGGCAGCTTTCCGGGATCGAGAGGCCGAAGAAAGGCTCGATGGTGGTGGGTACGTCGTTCAGGTCGCCGTTGAGGGCGGCGTGTACCATGGCGCGGGTGTAAGGCAGGTGCATCCGTTCGCCCACGCCGTAGGGGCCGCCGGTCCAGCCGGTGTTGAGCAGCCAGACGTTGACGTTGTGTTTTTCGATCTTTTCGCCCAGCAATTCGGCGTAGACGCGAGGGTGCAGGGGCAGGAAGGGCGCGCCGAAGCAGGCCGAGAAGGTGGCCTGGGGTTCTTTGCCCAGCCCGCGCTCGGTGCCGGCCAGTTTGGAAGTGTATCCGGCCAGGAAGTAGTACATGGCCTGCTCTTTGGTCAGCCGGGCGATAGGGGGCAGCACGCCGAACGCGTCCGCGGTCAGGAAGAAGATGTTTTTAGGGTGTCCGGCGCGGCCTTCGGGCACGTAGTTGGCAACGCGGTAGATGGGGTAGGCGACGCGGGTGTTTTCGGTGATGGTGTTGTCGTCGAAGTCGAAGGTGCGGCTGTCCGGGTCGTAGATCACGTTTTCGAAGATCGAGCCGTATTGGTGGGCGGCCTGCCAGATGATGGGTTCGTATTTCTGGCTCAGGCGGATGGTTTTGGCGTAGCAGCCGCCTTCGAAATTGAACACGCCGTCGTCGCCCCAACCGTGTTCGTCGTCGCCGATCAGGCCGCGCTCCGGGTCGGAGGAGAGGGTGGTCTTGCCGGTGCCGGAGAGGCCGAAGAACAGGGCTACGTCCCCGCGTTCGCCCACGGTGGCGGAGCAGTGCATGGCCATCACGCCCTGTTTGGGCAGCAGGTAGTTCATGATGGTGAAGATCGATTTTTTGATCTCGCCCCCGTAGCGGGTGCCGCCGATCAGCACCAGCCGCTCTTTGAAGTCGATCACGATGAACGTGCCGGTGTGGGTGCCGTCTTCGCGCGGGTCGGCGAAACAATCGGGCGCGTGCAACACGGTGAATTGGGGCACATGATCGGCCAGTGCTTCACGCGGCAGGCGCAGGAACATGTGATGGGCGAACAGGTTCTGCCAGGCGTTTTGGTTGACCACGCGGATGGGCAGCCGGTAGGCGGGGTGTGCGCCCGCGGCCGCGTCGCGCACGAAGACATCGCGCCTTTGGAAGAAGGAGCGCACGCGCAGCCGCAGCCGCTCGAAATGTTCGGGCGAGATGGGCACGTTCACGTCTCCCCACCAGATGTCGTCGTCCTCGCCGGAATGCTGGACGGTGAATTTGTCGTTGGGGGAGCGCCCGGTGTGCGGGTCGGTGCGGGTGACAAATGTTCCAGGTTCTGCCAGTTGCCCCTCGCCGCGCAGGATGGCTCTTTCCAGTAAGGCGGACATGGGCAAATTCCAGTATTGTTTCCCCAAATTATGCAGGCCGTGGTTGTCCAGGCCGTACTTGCTCGGGTATCCGAAAGTGTCAGACATGGTTGCCTCCAAGAGGAATGTGTTACCAGGCACATCTTAAGACACTTCCGGCACAGGCGCAAGGGCATTGGTGCAAAAATGCACATTTAAACCCAAAAGCCGCTCGCAGGACGGGCGGCTTTTGGGTCTTCAGGAGGGTATTACTTCAGGACCTTGCTTCAGGAGTGGGTACAGTGTACGGCAAAAACGCGCAAAAGTCTATTGGCATAAGAATCCAAAAAAGGGCAGGCGGTTTCGTGCATTTTTAACAAAGGTCGGGAGGTGGGGAGGGGGATAGGGAGTGGGGATAGGGATAGGGAGTGGGGATAGGGATAGGGAGTGCATCCTGAACACTATGACTTTGTCAAGGCATTTTTCGAAATTAGAGGGCTCACGGAACGATAATTCGGGATATAGGGTTTCTGCTCCCGGATGACGGCACACATGATTTTGACCAGCTTATTGGCAATGTTGTTGAGTACCAGCGACTTGGGCTTGCCTTCGGCCACCTTGCGCTCAAAATACTTGCGGTATTCTGGATGATGAGTGCGCAAAGACCGGGCACCCAGATGGAGGAGTTTACGCATCTGGGCCGGCCCGAAATGGCGCGAAGTCGGTTTCTTTTTGAGCGACGTACCGCTGCTGTTTTCATAAGGACTAATGCCGATATAGGCTGCCACCGTTTTGGGATTGAGTGGGGACTGCAAGGTTTCCATCAAGACCAGGGTGTGAGCAGTCAGCAGCAACCCGACCCCCTGGATGCTGCTGAGTAAGCTGGCATTCATGTGCAGCGCAGGGTCCTGCTTGAGCAGTTGCTTGATTTCTTGCTCAATCGTTTTGATGTTCTTTTCCAATTGCCCAATCGTCTGCTGGTGCAGTTTTTCGGCTAGCGGTGTGCCCACTACCTTGCGTTGGATGGTTTTCAAGGCGTTCTTGTGAGCCGTTTTCTGGCGCACATACTGCTCTCGGAGGTTCAAAAGCACCTTGATTTGCTCCAAAATCGCCTTGCGGGGCCGAAATGGGCGCAGCCGGTCGCGAAATCGGGCCGCATACTCGGCGATCTGGCGGCTGTCGACGGCATCGTTCTTATGCCCGGTCGGATGAAAAGCCCGTTTGACTTCCAGGGGTGGATGTACGGCCAACCACCATTTTTGAGCCGTCAGCCTGTAGGCCAGGGTCTCACCGTACACGCCGGTTGCTTCCATGCACAGAACGGCCTCTTCCCGGCTGACGGCATGCGCCAACAGCCAGGCTTCCAAATCAGCTACGCCTTCCGGGGTGTTACCAAACTCTTTGGCCGACAATAACTGCTGGTCGGGTGCCATCAACACACTGGCTACAAAGGTCTCCGATGCAACATCAATACCGACAAAATATGTCTTCCTCATGGTAAGTCTCCTGGCGAGGTTCTCGGAGGCAAAGAGTGTAGAATGAACTGTCTCCATTACTCGTCTGGGACGGTAACCATTACTCGTCTGGGACGGCAACACTATTTAGCTTTATCTACATCAGGACTGGGTCTGGTTCAGGATTTAGGCTGGAGTACCCTTCAGCGGAGCGTAGACTTATTCAGCCCTGATTTGCCACCGGTTTGTATGAGTCACCGGCAATTATAAGTCTAATGGAGCGGAGGGCGGGAGAGTTCGTGCCGAACTCCGTTGGCTCGTAGTCGAAGGATGGAAATCAGGAATCATCGATGAAGATCGGGCAGAAGGCTACCTTA
>JALUWE010000518.1 GCA_027019845.1 Anaerolineales bacterium
CCACTACCCAATTACCCATCCTTCGACTACAGGCTCGCTCCGCTCCCCTTCCGCTCAGGATGTAATTACCCAATTACCCAATTACCCAATATCCAACACCCTATCCCCAACCCCCATGCCCCCCCTCTACCGCATCGCCCTGCGCCACCTGCTGCGACGCCCCTGGCAAACCGCCCTGATGATCACCGGCATCATGCTGGGAGTGTCGGTCGTGGTCGCCATCGATCTGGCCAACGCCAGCGCCAGCCGCGCCTTCGACTTGAGCACCAACGCGGTAGCCGGTCGCGCCACCCACCAGATCACTGCCGGGCCGCCAGGAGTGGACGAAACCCTGTACGTAGACCTGCGCCGCAGCGGGTTGGGCCTCCCCCTCGCGCCCGTAGTCACCGATTTCGTCACCTCCCCAGAACTGGGCGGCGTGCCCCTGCAGCTACTGGGGGTCGACCCCTTCGCGGAGCCGCCCTTCCGCAGCTACCTGGCCGGACCCGGCGGAGGCGCGCCCCTGGACGGGTTGGCCGCGTTCCTGACCCGTCCGGGCGCCGTGCTGATCGCCACCGGCCTCGCCGAACGCTACGGCCTGTCCCCCGGAGACCCACTGACCCTACAGTTTTCGGGCTTCTCGCGGCCAGCCTTTGTCGCCGGCCTGCTGCAACCCAACGACGAACTCAGCCGCCGCGCCCTCAACGGCCTGATCCTGGCCGACATCGCCACCGCGCAGGAACTGACCGGCAAAACCGGCATACTCTCCTCCATCGACGTGATCGTGCCGGAGGGAGACTCCACCAGCCTGGCACAGATCGAGCGCCTGCTGCCCCCAGGCGTACAAATTCAGGCCACGGCCGCGCGGCAAGGCACCATTCGAGAGATGACCGCCGCGTTCCGCCTCAACCTGACCGCGCTCAGCCTGCTCGCGCTGGTGGTCGGCCTGTTCCTGATCTACAACACCATGACCTTTTCGGTGGTCAAACGCCGCCCCCTGTTCGGCACGCTGCGCTGCCTGGGCGCCACCCGGCGGGAGGTGTTCAGCCTGGTGATCGGCGAAGCGCTGGTGGCCGGGGTGACCGGCACAGGGTTGGGGCTGGTGCTGGGGATCGCGCTCGGCCAGGGCGCGGTGCGGTTGGTGACGCAAACCATCAACGACCTGTACTTTGTCGTCACGGTGCGCGAGGTGGGCATTCCGGGCCTCAGCCTGGTGAAGGGCGGGGTGCTGGGAGTGATCGCCACCGTGGCAACCGCCGCGTTCCCGGCCTGGGAGGCGGCCTCGGTGCCGCCGCGCGCCGCCCTCTCCCGTTCGGGATTGGAGAGCAAAGCCGGGCGCGCCGCCTCGTGGGTGGGCGCGGGTGGGGTGCTCGTCATCCTGGCCGGGGCCGGGCTGCTGGCCATCCCCACCAACAACCTGGTGGTCAGCTTTAGCGGCACGTTCGCGGTGGTGATCGGCTTCGCCATGCTGACACCGGCCACCACGCGCAGGCTGATGCGCGGGCTGGCGCCGCTGGGAGGCCGCGTGGGCGGCGTGCTGGGAAGGATGGCGCCCCGCAACGTGGTCAACACCCTCAGCCGCACCTCGATTGCCGTGGCCGCGCTCATGGTCGCCGTCTCCGTCACCATCGGCATCAGCCTGATGGTGAGCAGCTTTCGCTACACAGTCGAACTCTGGCTGGCACAAACCCTGCAAGGAGATGTGTACATCTCACCGCCCAGCACTTCGGGCGTGCAGTCCGGCAACCGCATCAGCCCGCAGGCCTTGCAGGCGTTGTCCGGCTGGCCCGGTGTGGCGCGCGTGGACACCATCCGGGTGGTGGAAGTGAACTCGGGGCCGGGCGCGGTGCAACTGGGCGCGGTGCAGAACCCCGACCTGGCGCGTGAGCGCATCTTCCAGCAGGCCATTGGCCCGGCGGAGATGGTGCAACGAGCAATGCAAAACGGCGCGGTGATCGTCTCCGAGCCGCTGTGGAACCGCATGTCCGAGAACGATCCGCAAAGGAACACAGACACCACCGCACCTTTGGGATCGATCCCCCTCCAGACACCGGCAGGATGGCGCGACTTCCCCATCGCGGGGGTGTATTTCGACTACTCCTCCACCCGCGGGGTGGTGCTGATGGCACGGGGGACCTACCGCAGCCTGTGGCAGGACGACGCGGTCACCGCGGTGGCGCTGCGCCTCGAACCGGGCGCGGACCCCGATCAGGTGAGCGCAGACCTGCAGGCCGCGCTGGCCCCCATCCAGACGCTGGATGTGCGCCCCAACGCCGCGCTGCGCCAGGAGGCCCTGGCCGTGTTCGACCGCACCTTCGCCATCACCGGCGCGCTGCAGCTGCTGGCAACCCTGGTGGCCTTCGTCGGCGTGTTGAGCGCGCTGCTCTCCCTGCAACTGGAAAAACAGCGAGAACTGGCGATCTTACGCGCCATCGGCCTGACCGCGGGCCAACTGCGCCGCCTGGTGCTGCTGGAGACCGGGCTAATGGGCGCAGTGGCCGGGCTGCTGGCCATGCCCACCGGCTTCGTGCTCTCCCTGATCCTGATCTACATCATCAACCGCCGGGCCTTTGGCTGGACCCTGCAACTGCAACCGGAGGCCGCGCCCTTCGTGCAAGCGCTGATCGTAGCGGTGGGGGCCGCGCTGCTGGCCGGTCTGTACCCGGCGCGCAAAATGGGGCAAATGGCCGTCGCAGAGGGCCTGAGAGGGGAATAACCCCTGCTACCCATCCGGGTAGCCTCACCAACCGCTTCCGGTAGTCCCCCCCTATCCAGATTCCATCCCAAAACTACTCATTTGCGTGTTTTGCGGGCGCATGATTCTGGCTATACTCTTATTGTGACAACTATCACAATAAGGAGACCCCAAATGAACACACTTGTAGCAGCCCCCAAAACCATCCAGCAGCCCCCTTCCGCCGAATTGAGCGACAAGTACCAGGCCGGTGTGCGCGACTACGCGGTGGACTACTACGTCCCCGGCTACCAGCCGCTGGACACCGATCTGCTGTGCGCCTTTCGCATCACCCCCAAACCCGGCGTCAGCATGATCGAGGCCGCGGCCGCGGTGGCCGCCGAGTCCTCCACCGGCACGTGGACCGAAGTGTGGTCCAACCAACTCACCGACCTGGACTTCTACAAAGCCAAAGTCTACCGCATCGAGGACGACATCGCCTACATCGCCTACCCGATGGACTTGTTCGAGGAGAACAGCGTGGTCAACATCATGTCTTCGATTGTGGGCAACGTGTTCGGCTTCAAAGCCGTCAGCGCGCTGCGCCTGGAAGACATGCGCATCCCGGTAGCCCTGGTCAAAACCTTCCCCGGGCCGAGCGTGGGCATCTACGACGAGCGCGTCTGGTTCGACAAGTGGGACCGCCCGTTGTTGGGCGGCACGGTCAAGCCCAAGCTGGGACTGTCCCCCAAAGCCTACTCCACCATCATCTACGAATGTCTGGTGGGCGGGCTGGACACCACCAAAGACGACGAGAACATGAACAGCCAGCCCTTCAGCCGCTGGCGTGACCGCTTCATGTACGCGCAAGAGGCGGTTGCCAGAGCCGAGGCCGAAACCGGCGAGAAAAAAGGCCACTGGCACAACGTGACCGCGGGTTCGACCTCCGAAAGCCTGCGCCGGTTGGAGTACGCGGCCAGCCTGGGCAGCAAGATGGTGATGTTCGACTTCCTGACCGCCGGATTCGCAGCCTCCGCAGACGTGTTCCGCCGCGCCGCCGAACTCGGCCTGCTGGTACACTGCCACCGCGCCATGCACGCCGTCTTCACCCGCCAGCCCAACCACGGTATCCACATGCGCGTGGTCGCCAAATGGCTGCGCCTGACCGGCGGAGACCACCTGCACACCGGCACGGTGGTCGGCAAGCTGGAAGGCTCGTGGAACGAGACCGCAGGCATCATCGATCTGCTGCGCGAACGCGTCATCCCGGCAGACCCGGCACGCGGCCTGTACTTCGAGCAGGACTTCGCCGGGCTGAAGACGGTCTGGCCGGTCTCTTCGGGCGGGATTCACGTTCACCACATCCCAGACCTGTACCGGCTGACCGGCAACGACGCGTTCTGGCTGTTCGGCGGCGGCACCCACGGCCACCCCAAAGGCAGCCGCGCCGGCGCCAGGGCTAACCGGGTCGCCACCGAGGCCATCGCCTCCGGCAGCACCCTGGAAGAGGCCGCCCGCAACTGCCCCGAACTGCGTGACGCCATGGACCTGTGGGCCGACGTGCGCTTCGAGGTCAAGCAATAGGAGCCAACCGATGAAACGCCCGATCATTCTGGGCATCGTGGGCGACAGCGCGGCAGGCAAGACCACCATCAGCAAAGGCCTGACCCACATCCTGGGCGCGGCGCGCGTCACCCACGTATGCACCGACGACTACCACAAATACGACCGCCGTGAACGGGCCGAGCGCAAAATCTCGGCCCTGCACCACGACTGCAACTACATCGACATCATGCAGCTACACATGGAGCGCCTGCACTACGGCCAGCCGATCCTCAAACCGGTCTACGACCACTCCAACGGTACGCTGGTGCGCCCGGAATACGTGCAACCCAAAGAATTCGTGATCGTCGAGGGGCTGTTGGGCTACGCTACCGAGGTGCTGCGCGGCTTTTACGACGTCAAGGTCTACCTGGCCCCGCAAGAGGAGCTGCGCGCCATCTGGAAGATCAAACGCGACACCGCCAAACGCGGCTACACAGCCGAACAGGTGCGCGCCGCGCTGCGCCGCCGCGAACCCGACTCCGAGGCCTTCATCCGCCCCCAACGCAAATTCGCGGACATCGTGGTAAACTTCTACCCGCCCGAGGGCGTCCCCCTCGAAGAGGCCGGCCCCAAGCTCAACGTGCGGCTGATCTTGCGCCCGACCATCCCCCATCCCGACCTCAGCTACCTGCTGGAAGAGAACGGCACGGGCGGCATCCAACTGCGGCTGGCGCGCGACCACGGCCTGCCGGTGGACATCCTGGAGATCGACGGCAATGTCTCCGGGGAGCAGGCCCGCAAACTGGCCAACGCCATCTGGGAACACATGCCCGAGCTGCGCCCGGAAAACCAATCCCTCTTCGGCAATTACAGCGACGGCACCCGCACCTACCACAGCCACCCGCTGGCGCTGACCCAATTGCTGATCACCTACCACCTGTTGAAGAAATACAACGGACTGTCCAGCATCCCCTTCGCGCCGCCCTACGCCGCGTTGACCCGCCAGGCCACCCATGCAGCCGTCGCCACCAGCCAGACGGACAATACGCCAACCTGATTTCCTGCCCTCTATCGAAAGCATCCACATGAAGCGAAGACCGCTGATTGGGTAGTTGCATCCTGAGCGAAAGGCGAACAAAGTTTGCTTACAGTCGAAGGGGCAGCGTATCCACTGGATTGTAGTGTCTCGAAGGATGACGGCAGGGTATAATCACTACAGCGAAACGACTGGATCGCAGCCGGACAGATGCGATCCAGCGATCCTTCGGAGGCTTGAGATATGCACACCCTGCAAATTACGCCTGCTGACAAGGCCCGCGAAGTTATTCCTCTGGTCCAGGCCGCGGTTGAGAGTGAAATTTCCCGGCTGGAACTGGCACTGGAACTGGCACGTGAACGTCTGGCCGTCTTTGAAAGAAAATATCACGTCCCTTCAGAGCACTTCATGGAAAAAATGTTTGCCGAGGACCTGGAAGAAGGTGACGATGAATACGTGCAGTGGGCGGGGGAATATCAATTAATGCAAAGGCTGGCGACAAAAATCGCGCAACTTCGAAGCATTCGGTACAGTGATTGAGGCCTATTTTTCCAACATCAAAGAATTATCCAAAAATGGCTATGACCTTCATGTGAGAACAACGATGCCTCCTCCCATCCTCGCCCCCTCCATTCTTTCGGCAGATTTCGCGCGGTTGGAAGCGCAGGTCGAAGAGAGCCTGCAAGCCGGAGCAAAATACATCCACGTGGACGTGATGGACGGCCACTTCGTGCCCAACATCACCATTGGGCCGCTGATCGTGCGCGCCCTGCGCCCCCTGGCCGAACGCACCGCTGCCGTGCTGGACGTTCACCTGATGATCGAACACCCGGACCGCTACCTGGCCGACTTCGCCCGCGCCGGCGCGCACATCCTGACCGTCCACGTGGAGGCCTGCCCCCACCTGCACCGCACGGTACAGGCCATCCGCGAGCTGGGAGTGCGGCCTGGCGTGGCCCTCAACCCGGCCACCCCCCTGGTCATGCTGGAGGAAATCCTGCCCGACATAGACCTGGCGCTGGTCATGTCGGTCAACCCCGGGTTCGGCGGGCAGTCGTACATCCCCGGCAGCACAGACAAAATCCGCCGGCTGCGCGCCATGCTGGACGCCATCGGCTCGGCTGCCGATCTGGAGGTGGACGGCGGGGTGAAAGCGCACAACGCGGCGGAGATCGCGGCTGCCGGGGCCAACGTGCTGGTGGCCGGTAGCGCCATCTTCGGCGGAGAACGCACCATCGCGGAAAACGTGGCCGCCTTCTGGGAGGCATTAGGCGTCCCAATTTGATCTCCCCCCTCCCCTCCTCTCCTCTTCCCCTCCTCTCCTCTGCTCCTCTTCCCCTCTTCCCCTCCTCTCCTCTGCTCCTCTTCCCCTCCTCTCCTCTGCTCCTCTTCCCCTCCTCTCCTCTTCCCCT
>JALUWE010000519.1 GCA_027019845.1 Anaerolineales bacterium
AACGCCCTCACCCGCCTCGAAAGCGGCCTCCCCCTCCCCTACCTGCTGGGCGAATGGGAATTCTACGGCCTGACATTCACCCTCACCCCCGCTGTGCTCATCCCCCGCCCCGAGACCGAACTGCTGGTCGAAACCGCGCTAAACTGGCTGCGCCAACACCCCGACCGCCGCCGCGCCGCGGACGTGGGCACCGGCTGCGGCTGTATCGCGGTGACCCTGGCAGCCCACTGCCCCGACCTGCGCCTCACCGCTACCGACATCTCCCGCCCCGCCCTGGCCGTCGCCCGCCAGAACGCCCGACGCCACCGCCTCGCCTCCCACATCCACTTCCTCCACGCCGACCTCCTGAGCCTCAACCGCCAGCCCGCAACCTTCGACCTGATCTGCGCCAACCTGCCCTACATCCCCACCCCCACCCTGCGTACGCTGGACGTATACGGACGCGAACCCACCCTGGCGTTGGACGGCGGCCCCGACGGGTTGGCGTTGTTCCGGCGTTTTCTCCCCCAGGCCGCCGCGGCCCTGACCCCAGGCGGCTTACTGCTGCTCGAAATCGAAGCCACCCTCCCCGACCAGACCCGCGCCCTCGCCCGCCAGCACTTCCCCGCCGCCAGCATCGAAATCCGCCCCGATCTTGCTGGCCGTGACCGTCTCCTCCTCATCCAAACCTGACTGCCCCTACGGAACCCGCACCTGACCAACCGCCTCACCCCCCCGTGCCCCCCAACTCGAACTCCATGAAAACCGAAACCCTGCCCGCCGACCACCCCTTCGCCATCCCCCACGCGTTGGATGTGCTGCGCAACCACGGGCTGGTGGCCTTCCCCACCGACACGGTTTACGGGCTGGGCGCGCTGGCCTTCGACCCGCTGGCCGTCGAACGCATCTACGCGGTCAAGGGGCGCAGCCACACCAAAGCCATCGCCATCCTGCTGCACGACGCCCGGCAACTCCCCGAGGTCGCCAGCGATGTGGGGGAGGGTGCCATGCGGCTGGCAGAACGCTTCTGGCCCGGGCCGCTGACCCTGGTGATGCCGCGCCACCCCAACGTGCCCCAAGCCGTGTCCCGGCTGCCCACCATCGGCGTGCGCGTCCCCAATCACCCTGTTGCACTCAAATTGCTGGCAAACGCCGGGCCTATGGCCGTCACCTCCGCCAACCGCTCCGGCGCAGAAAACCCGCTCACCGCCCGGGACGTGCTCGCCCAGCTCGGCGGGCACATCCACCTGATCCTGGACGGGGGGCACGCCCCGGGCGGCATCCCCTCCACCGTGGTGGACTGCACCGGCCCGCAACCGGTAGTCCTGCGCGAGGGGCCGATCTCTCTGGATGAGATCACGAAGGAGTTGGGGAAAATCGAGGATTGAGAATCGAGAATCGAATCAACATACTGCCCGAACTGGCAACTTAAACGCAAAACTCGAACTCCCACTCTCATCATTTTTTTATCTCCCCTTCATACCCATTTCAGGTGATTGCCTATAATAAGGGTACATCCTCCTCCCCCAAAAAGCCGCTCGCAGGCATGTGCCTGACGGCGGCTTTTGGGGTTTAAAGGGCTGGTTTGGTATAATTTTTTCCCAACAGTGGTCACAATGGACGGATGACCGGTTGTGAGATGAGATTGTAGCCTGGTTTCAGGAGTGGCTTTCCGTGATTTCCGGCAGGGGGTGGCCTTGACCATTCTCATGTACTGGCTGTACCGGCGGCTGGCCTGAATCTTTTTTACGCGTCACACATTGCATAACAGGCTCGCGCCTGCTTGCCCCGCACATCGCACCTGACACCCGTATCCTCCCACCATCAAAGTTCCGTCCGTATCGCCCACAAATCCGGGAAGAACGGTTTGAACAGCGTCCCGGTCAGGTAGCCCACTCCGGAGGAGCCGCCCGTGCCGGGCTTTGTTCCGATGGTGCGCTCCACCATTTTGACGTGCCGGTAACGCCACTCCTGCAGGCCCTCGTCCAGGTCCACCAGCCGCTCGCAGACGCGCAACCCGGCCGGATCGTTGCGGTACACCCCGATCAGGGTGCGTTGAATGTCCGGGGAGGGCGTCACCGGTTGGGTCACGTCCCGGTTCAGAGCCTCGTCCGGGATGGGGTGCCCGTTCAGGCTGAGAAAACGCAAAAAACCGTCCCACAGGGTGGGCGCGTGGTAGCGTTTTTGCAGCCGCTGCCAGGGTTCGCTGTCCGGCGTGTAATGGTTCATCATGGCCGGGCGTTTGTATCCCAGCGCGAATTCCAGCTCGCGAAACTGAAACGATTGGAACCCGCTGGCCGATTCCAGCCGGTCGCGAAACGAGAGGAATTCCAGCGGTGTCATGGTTTCCAGAATGTCGATCTGCGCCACCAGGGTTTTCAGCACCGTCAAAATGCGGCGCAGCGTGTGCAGGGCGCGGGAGCGGTCGTTTTCCAAAAAGCGGCCATACAAAAAATCCACCTCGTGCAACACTTGCTTGAACCACAATTCGTACACCTGGTGGATGATGATGAACAACATCTCGTCGTGCTCCGGCCCGTCCGAGAGCGGCTGCTGGAGGCTCAGCAATTCATCGACTTTGAGGTAGCTGGAATAGGTGAGGGGCATGGGGTACTCCTGGGGTGTGAGGTGTAAAACGTAAGTCTTCACTATTGTACATGATCTGGAGCAAAGATGAACCCCACCGATCTTGCATACGCCCGTGAACGGGACGCCAGAGACGAATTAGCGCGCTTTCGAGAGCGATTTCACTTTGACGATCCTGATTTGATCTACCTGGACGGCAACTCTTTAGGCCGCCTGCCTGCCGCCACCCCGCCGCTGGTCCGCGACATCGTGGAAGCTCAGTGGGGGGCGCGGCTGATCCGCGGCTGGAACGAGGGCTGGATCGATCTCAACCAGCGAGTGGGTGCCAAAATCGCCCAACTGCTCGGCGCGCAGCCCGACGAAGTGACCATCGCGGATTCCACCTCCGTCAACCTGTACAAACTGACCCTGGCCGCGCTGCACGCCCGTCCCGGACGTGCCAAAATCGTCACCGACGACATGAACTTCCCCTCCGATCTGTACATCTTCCAGGGCGCGGCGCGGAGCGCGCCCGGCCCCTGCCGGGTGGTGGTCGTGGAATCCCCGGACGGGGTACACGGCCCGGTCGAGGGGCTGCTGGCGGCCATCGACCAGGACACCGCGCTGGTCTCCCTGTCGCACACCTGCTTCAAGAGCGCATACACCTACGACATGGCCCGCATCAACGAGCACGCGCACCGCGTCGGCGCGCTGACCCTGTGGGACCTGAGTCACTCCGCGGGGTCGGTGCCCGTGCGGTTGAACGCCTCCGCCGCGGACCTGGCGGTCGGCTGCACCTACAAGTACCTGAACGGGGGGCCGGGCGCGCCAGCCTTCTTGTACGTGCGCCGTGATTTGCAAGAGAGCCTGCACAACCCGATCAGCGGCTGGTTCGGCCAGCGCAACGCCTTCGACTTCGGTCTGGCGTACCGGCCCGCGCCCGGTTTGCAGCGTTTTCTGACCGGCACCCCTCCAATTCTGTCCATCGCGCCCATCGAGGTGGGCGTCGATCTGTTGCTGGAAGCGGGAATGGAGCGTATCCGGGAGAAATCCATCGCCCAAACCGAATACCTGATTGCGCTGTGGCGCGAGTGGTTGGCCCCGTTGGGGTTCAGCATGAACAGCCCCGCAGACGCGGCATTCCGCGGCTCTCACATCTCCCTCGGCCACCCCGACGCGTGGCGCATCGACCAGGCCCTGATCCAGGAAATGAACGTGCTGCCCGACTTCCGCAAGCCGGATAACATCCGCCTGGGCATCGCGCCGCTGTACACCTCGTTTGCGGACATTCACGCGGCCATGTCGCGGCTGCGCCGGGTGGTGGTGGAGCGGCGACACGAAAAATACCCCGCGGAGGCAGGGGGAGTGACGTAGTTGGACAAGGAAACGAGCATTTGTGGGTGCGAAGCGGTGGATATGTGCGTTATAATCCAAGAAAGATTTGGCGAGTTCGATGTATGGAGAGAAGATTTGAATGCCACGTAAATTGATTGCTTTTGGTTGGTACGGTGGAAAATACAGTCATCTTGATTGGTTGTTGCCTTTGCTTCCCGACGCAAAGCACTACTGCGAGCCCTTTGGCGGCTCGGCGGCAGTATTGCTCAATAGAGAACCTGCTCCGATTGAAACTTTTAATGATGTTGATGGGGAAATCATCAATTTTTTCAAAGTTCTTCGAGAGCAAAAGGACGATCTGATAGAGGCGATCGGGTTGACGCCATTTTCGCGAGAGGAATTTGAGCTCGCCATCTCAGAGCCTTCCGGTGCCCTTTCCGATTTGGAACGAGCGAGGCGTTTTTACGTTCGTGCACGTCAGGTTAGAACCGGCCTGGCTCAGACGGCGAGTTCTGGCCGCTGGGCGCATTGCCGTTTGACGAGCAGAGCGGGTATGGCAGGAGCTGTATCCAGATGGCTGGGAAGTGTGGAGGCTTTACCAGAAATTGCGCAACGCTTACTCCGTGTCCAGATCGAACACGATGAGGCACTTAACGTGATCAAACGATATGATAGTGAGGAAACTTTATTTTATTGCGACCCTCCATACCCTCACGAATCACGAGGGGACAACAATGCCTATAAGTATGAGATGTCCAATGAAGAACATGAAGCATTAGCGGAAGTGCTTCAAAAGGTGAAGGGGAAGGTTGCGCTTTCTGGTTATCGCTGTGATTTGCTAGATTCGCTTTATCAGAATTGGAACTGCATAGAGGCCCCGATAAAAACTATCCATTCTGTAAAGTCAAAAAGACGTGAAGTCTTGTGGACGAATTATGATGTGCAAATAGGGCAAAAACAATGGGCAGAACGCCAGACGACATTCTTGAATCAGCTTATCGAAGAGCGATAGGATTAGGCACTCACTCCGCTCTACGTGACCCTGCCATTGTTCAGAAAATCGAATATATTGCCAGGAATACGGCCAATCGTGCTTGTGCCCGTTTTCTTGTGGCCTGTACGCTGGCAAAAATCGATCAGCCTTCTGTGGATATTCGTAAACCCTATACGGAAATAGGTGGCGAAGACACATTCTCTGGCAGGACTTATGATGAAAGGTATGTCACTGGTTTTGTGCGAAAGTACGATCTGCCCTGCAACCAAACAACAGCGTTTCTCACCCCTGCTTTCCGAAACCGTAATATCATTTTGACCCCCTCGGTCAATTTGGTAGGGCGCCCTCCCACTATCTATAAAGCGACGTTGGAAATCTTGGATGTGATTCATTCCGGGAAGGAGACTGCAGAAAATGTGCTCATCGAGTTGCTTCGATGGCTGATCACCGTTCGTGAGGAAAAGAAACAGCGCGTGCAATCTCTGTTGTCAGCTTTAAGTGCCTCGCTCGATGAAAACGCCTTATCAGCAGAGAGTATTGTCTCATTGATCGAACAACATCTCAATTTGAAAAGATCCAGCCGGTTGCCCGTACTTGTGGTGGCGGCTGCTTACCAGGCAGCCCAATCGAGATTGGGAGAGCGAGTCTTACCTCTCCAAAGCCACACTGCTGCCGACAAACAATCCGGCTCATTAGGGGATCTGGAGATCACACTCGTGAATGACCAGCAGATTGTCACCAGTTACGAGATGAAAACCCGTAAAGTCACAATCGAAGATATCGCCCACGCTCTGGACAAACTTTTGGCAAGCGACCAGCAGCCTGACAATTATATTTTTATTACCACCAAACCAATTGATAACGAAGTTCAAGAGTATGCCGCAAGCATTTATGAAGAAACGGGTGTTGAATTTGTTGTGCTGGACTGTATTGGATTTCTACGGCATTTTCTTCACTTCTTTTACCGCATTCGGATGGCGTTTTTGGAAAAATATCAAGAACTGTTGTTGGGACAACCCGCTAGCGCAGTAAGTGATGAATTGAAAGAAGCCTTTCTCTCCATGAGACAAGCTGCACAAGTCCGGAACTGAGTGGGCGATTGAGTAAAAGCGCGGAAGTGGGGGAGATTTGCCGGGTTTGAAGAAGAGGTAAACAGGGTAGACAGGTTACAGGTATACAGGTAGACAAAGGAAACAGACTGCCCTCCTCTCTATCCCTATCCCTATCCCTATCCCTATCCCTATCCCTATCCCTCCTCCCTATCCCCCCTCCCTATCCCCCCTCCCTATCCCTCACCACAAACACACAAACCGGCAGTCCCTGGCGGGTGAGTTCGAGTTTCGCCGTCTGGGTGGTGGAGCGGCCAATCATCGCCTCCAGCAGATGGGCGTCCATCTGGCACAGCTCGGGATGCCCGGCGATGATCGCTGCGTAAGGGCAGTTCCCCAGGATGATGCGCGGCCCCTGCGCGTGCGCCTCCCAGCGGGGCTGGTAATCCCACTTTTCCAGCTGCTGCACCGCGCGGTACAGGCGTTGGGTGATGTGACCGGCAGGCGAATCCGCCGCTCCGATCAGGCGCAGAGCGATGGCTTGCAGCCGGGCGGATTTTTCTTCTGGTGAGACAGCCCCCTCCAGCAACGCTTCCAGCAACGCGGCCGACAGCCCGGCCAGATTGTCCCCGCGGCGGGCGAGGGTGTACAGGTTTTCGGGGCGGCCGCGACCGGGCCGGCGCCGCCTCCCCCCTACCCGGACGCGACCATCGCGGACCAGCCGTTTCAGGTGGTGGCGGATGTTGGCCGGAGTCAGGTGTAGCGCGCGCGCCAGTTCCGCGGGGGTGGCGGCATGGCGGGTTTTCAGAATGTCCAGGATTTGTTCGCGGGTGGTTTTCATCGGAAGGGGTGAGGGGTGGGGGGGGTATTGGATATTAGGTATTGCATCCTGAGCGGAAGGGCGAACAGAGTTCGTATGAACTCCGTTCGCTCGTAGTCGAGGGATGGGGAGTGATAATTGGTAATTGGGTAATTGGGGTAATTGCATCCTGAGCGGAGGGTGGAGCGGAGCGAGCCTGTAGTCGAAGGATGGGGGTTGGATATTGGGTGATTCTATCCGTTAGTATACTTTCTTCGCTGGTTTTCGCAAATATATTTTTGTCTTATTCGGGGTTGATCTCGGTTTTTGGTGCGGTATAATACGGGACGTTTCTTCTTCAAGAACCTGGGCCAAATACAATGGATGACAGATTGGATTGGGACGCCAGTTTTGCAATCGCCAAAGCCTTGCAGGCGCGTTTTCCTGACTGCGATCTGGAAGAAGTTTCGCTGGAAATGATCTACCAGTGGACGATTGCCCTGCCCGAGTTCGACGACGATCCCGCGCTGGCGAATGAGGAAATTTTGATGGACATTTTCCGAGTCTGGCTGGAAGAGAATCTGGAGCGTACAGGGTGGGCAGGTGACAGGTAGGCAGGTAAACAGGTAAACAGGTAGACAGGTAGACAAAAGACGAGTCAGACCAGTAAGACAAGTAAGACAAATCAGACAAATCAGACCAGTGAGACAAATAACCAACACCCCAGGAGTTCACAAAACATGAGCAAATCAACCCCTGAAACCAAATTCGACATCCCGCCTGAACTGCGCGGCCAGGTGAGCATCACCACGCTGGACCGCATCTACAACTGGGGACGCCGCTCCTCGGTCTGGCCGATGATGTTCGGGCTGGCCTGCTGCGCTATCGAAATGATCTGCACCGCGGCCAGCCGCTACGATCTGGCCCGCTTCGGCATGGAGGTCATGCGTCCCAGCCCGCGGCAGAGCGACCTGATGATCGTCTCCGGCACGGTGACCAAGAAGATGATCCCCCAGATCGTGCGCCTGTACAACCAGATGCCCGAACCCAAGTATGTGCTGGCCATGGGCGCCTGCGCCTCGGGCGGCGGCCCCTTCAAAGAAGGCTACAACGTGGTCTCCGGCGTGGACAAGTTCATCCCGGTAGACGTGTACGTGCCCGGCTGCCCCCCCACCCCCCAGGCGTTGCTCCACGGCCTGATCAGCCTGCAAAAGAAGATCGACGCCCAATCCATCAAGACCGTGCGCTGGTACGACAAAAACGTCGAAAGCGATGAAATCCCCATCCCCGTCCTGGGACCCGACCTGATGGACCCGCGCGAATACGACCGCATCCGGCAATACACCCAGGAAAAACTGCAAAAACAACAGGCCGCCGCGGAAGCGGCTGCAAGCGAAAACGGAGGGCCAAATGACTGACACCACCATGACCGCGGAAGACGAAATCCTGGCGCGTTTCCCCGGCATCGCCACACCGGACGAGCGCAAAGGGTTCGAAGGCTACCTCGTCAAAGCCGAGCACCTGCTCGAGTTTGCCACCGCGCTGCGCGACGAACTCGGCTACGATTACCTTTCCTCCGTCACCGGCGTGGATTACCTGCCCGAAGGCAAGATGGAAGTGGTCTACCACGCCTACCGTTCTACCGGCGGCGGCGCGCTGGTGTTCAAAGTACAGGTGCCGCGCGACGAGCCGGTTGTGCCCTCCCTGGTTGGCGTCTACCCTGGGGCGGACTTTCAGGAACGCGAAGCCTGGGATCTGCTCGGCATTCGTTTTCAGGGGCATCCCAACCACAAACGCATTCTGATGTGGGAAGGCTTCCAGGGCCACCCCCTGCGCAAGGATTGGCGTGAGGCCTACCACGAAGAGGACGGCAAACCCTTTGGCAGCCGCTGGCCTGGCGGCCAGGTTCACCGCGCCGAGGACCTCAACCCCTTCGGCAAAAACGTGGACTACCCGCCCGGCTTCGACCCCACCACCTGGGAAGAGTACGCAGACCAGCCCGTTTACGAGGAAGTGGAAACCGACCACTTAGAGAACGGGCGCGACAGCATCCCGACCGACGAATTGGTGGTCAACCTCGGCCCGCAGCACCCCTCCACCCACGGCGTGTTCCGCGTGGTCGTCCGCCTGGACGGGGAAACCATCACCGCGCTCGAACCCGTGATGGGCTACCTGCACCGCAACCACGAAAAGATCGGTGAGCGCAACACCTTCATCATGAACATCCCCTTCACCGACCGGCTGGACTACCTGTCCTCCATGAGCAACAACTGGGGCTACGTCATGGCGGTGGAGAAACTGATGGGCAAAAAAGCCGTGCCCCCCGAACGGGCCGAGTACATCCGCGTCATCATGGCCGAACTCACCCGGATCAGCAACCACCTGTGGGCCATCGGCTTCCTGCTCAACGACCTGGGCGCGTTCTTCACCCCCTCGCTGTACGCCATCGAGGAGCGCGAGCTGATCCTGGACATTTTCGAGGCCGTCGCCGGCTCCCGCATGATGTGCAACTACTACCGCTTCGGCGGCGTGGCGCGCGACCTGGTGCCCGGCTCGCTGGACGCCATCAAAGCCCTGGTCAATGAGCGGCTGCCGCGCAAGGTGGACGAGCTGGACGTATACCTGACCAATAACGAGATCGTGCGCAGCCGCTGCGAAGGCGTCGGCGTGCTCACGCCGGAAGAAGCCATCGCCTACTCCGCGGCCGGCCCGGTGCTGCGCGCCTCGGGGGTGCCCTACGATGTGCGCCGCGCCGACCCCTACGGCATCTACGAGCGGTTCGATTTCGACGTGGCCGTGCGCTATCACGGCGACGTGTACGACCGCTACCTGATCCGGCTGGACGAGATACGCGAAAGCCTCAAGATTTTGCAACAGGCCGTGCGTGACATCCCCGAGGGCAACATCATCGCCGGGCGGCCACAGTACCAGGTGCGCGTCCCGGCTGGTGAAGCCTACGGCCGGATAGAAGGCCCCAAGGGCGAACTCGGTTTCTACGTGGTGTCCAACGGCAAACCCAACCCCTGGCGGTATCACATCCGCGCCCCATCGTTCATCAACCTGACTGCCATGGAAAAGATGTGCCTGGGCCACAAAGTGGCCGACGTGGTGGTCGTGCTCGGCTCGATTGACATCGTGCTGGGAGAGACGGATAGGTAGACAAGGAGCAATCAATGTACGGAAAAGGCATTTGGGAAGGCCTCAAAGTCACGCTGAAACACTTCATCATGTCCTATGTGGACGATTTCAGATGGGGGCGCAAGCGGTATTACACCCCGGAGGGCATCGCCCACCGCCGCAGCCCGGACACCGCCGGTATCTTCACCGTGCAATACCCCGATGAGAAACTGCCCGTCCCCGAGGAATTCCGCTTCATCCCCTTTCTCATTTACGACGAGGTGGACGGCCAACAAAAAGACCGCTGCACCTCGTGTGGCATTTGCGCCAAAGTCTGCCCCCCGCAGTGCATCTGGATCGTGCAGACCAACGACCCCGAAACCGGCCGCCCCATCCCCGAACCCCAGGAATTCTTCATCGACATCGACATCTGCATGAACTGTGGTTTTTGCGCCGAGTTTTGCCCCTTCGACGCCATCAAAATGGACCACGACTACGAACTCTCGGTCTATGATCGGCACGAAAACAACATCTTCAACAAGGCGCGCCTCTCCAAGCCCGCCAGCTACTACGCCAGCATCCGGCCTACCAACTACGAGCGCGAAGAGGCAATCCGGCGGGAGAAGGAGGCCAAAAAAGCAGCCCGCAAAGGCGGCGGCGCGCGCGGTGGCGGCGCACGGGCACGCCGCGCAGCCGGAAAAGGCGCGGCGCGCGGGCGCGCGGCGCAAGCCCAGGCCAAACCCGCTGCCGAAACCCCGGCCGCGCAGGATGCCGCAGCCCAGGCCGCCGCGGCCACCGAGGCTGCCAAAGGCAAGCCCAGCAGCTCCGAAGAAGCCCGCAAAGCCCGCCTGGCCCGCGCACGCGCCCGCCAGGCTGCCCGCCGCGCACAACAACAAAGCGATCAGGATGAGGGCGGCGGCGAATAAACGCAGTACCCCCGATGTACAACCCCGACACCGAACTGCTCTTTCCTTTACGCGTCATCCCCTCCCTGCGCCACTTGCGCGGGGAGGCCTGGCGCGACCTGGTGGAGCGGACGAAGGAGCAAGAACCCGACAGCATCGACAAGCTGGCGTTTGTGCTGATGATGATCCGCCTGAACGGCTGCACCACCTGCAACGCGGATTCTTTCAAGGCCATGCGCGGTTGTACGGCCTGCTCGCAACAAACCGTGCGCCGTTTTCGCGGCAGCGACGCGGAGCTGGTGGAGCACTATGTGGCGGCGCGGGAATTCATCCGCCAGCACACGGGGGTGGGTAGGTAGGCGAGTAGGCAGGTAAACAGGTAGACAAGTAAGACAGATCAGACAAGTAAGACAAATCAGACAAGTAAGACAGATCAGACGAACGAGAAGGAATCTTATGGCAAAGAAAGAGACAGTGAGTAAAGACGCGGTAATGGCCGTGTTGAGAACCGTGGAAGACCCCGAACTGAAGCAAAGCCTGGTCGCCCTCAACATGATCCGCGACCTGGAGATCGAAGGGGGAAAAGTGCGTTTTACCGTCATGCTGACCACCCCGGCCTGCCCGTTGAAATCCCAGATCGAGCAGGAAGCGCGTCAGGCCGTGGCAACCCTGCCCGGGGTGGAGGAAGTGGAGATCACCTTCGCCGCGGACGTGCCCAACGACGGGCGTAACCGCAGCCTGTCGGCCCTGCCGATCCGCAACGCCATCGCGGTGGCCTCCGGCAAAGGCGGTGTGGGCAAGAGCACGGTGGCGGTCAACCTGGCGGTGGTGTTGGCGCAGAGCGGCGCGCGTGTCGGCCTGATGGACGCCGACATCTACGGCCCCAACGTGCCCACCATGATGGGGGTGGACCGCCTGCCGCCCCCGCAGAACAACAAAATCTCCCCCGCCGAGGCCTACGGCGTCAAAGTCATGTCCATTGGCTTCATGGTCAAGGACGAGCAACCGCTCATCTGGCGCGGCCCGCTGCTGCACTCCGCCATCCAGCAATTCGTGCGCGATGTCAACTGGGGCGAACTGGACTACCTGATCATCGACCTGCCCCCCGGCACCGGGGACGCGCCCCTGTCCGTGGCACAGTCCCTGCCGCTTTCCGGCGGGCTGATCGTCACCCTGCCCCAGCAGGTCTCCCTGGATGACGCCCGCCGCGGTTTGGAGATGTTCCGCCAGCTCAACGTGCCCATCTTTGGCGTGGTGGAGAACATGAGTTACCTGGAACTGCCCGACGGCAGCCGCATGGACATCTTCGGCTCCGGCGGCGGGGAGCGGCTGGCCGAAGAAGCCGGGGTGCCCTTCATTGGCGCCATCCCGATGGACCCGGCAGTGCGCGAGGGGGGGGACGCAGGCCGCCCCGTGGTGGTCGCCCATCCGGATTCCCCGGTCGCCCAGGCTTTGCAGACCATCGCCCAAGACCTGGCCGGACGGGTGAGCGTGGCCGCCATCCGGCAGAGCAACATCATCCCGATCAGCATGGTTGGCTGAGCTATGGCACACATCGTTGGCATCCGCTTCCAGAAGCTGGGCAAAACCTACCACTTCAACGCCAGCAAAGTGCCGGACCTCAAACCCGGCGACTTCGCGGTGGTGGACACCCGGCGAGGCCAGCAACTCGGCCAGGTGGTGCAAGTCATCAAAGACCCGCCACCCCCGCCCGGAGGCAGCTTCAAACCCATCCGCCGCAAGGCCACCCCGCGCGACCTGGTCTTACGCCAGGTGTGGCACAAAAAAGAGATCGAGGCCACCATCGAATGCCGGGCGCGGCTGGCTAAAATCGGCCCCAAAAACGTCAAAATCGTGGCCTCCGAGTTCAGCTTCGACGGGAAGAACCTGACGTTTTTGTACAGTTATGATGGCGAGAGCAAGCCCAAGATGGAACGCCTGCGCCGCGAGATGCAAAAGCGCTACTCCCGCTCCAAAGTGGAAATGCGCCTGATCGGCCCGCGGGATGTCGCCAAAATCATCGGCGGGCTGGGCGCCTGCGGCCTGGAAACCCGCTGCTGCTCCAAATTCCTGACCGAATTCAGCCCTATCTCGATCAAGATGGCCAAAGCCCAGGGCATCTCCCTGAACCCCTCGGAGATCACCGGCATGTGCGGGCGTTTGCGCTGCTGCCTGATATACGAATACGAGCAATACGTGCAGGCCCGCAAAGTGCTGCCCAAGATCAACAAACGAGTGGTGACCCCTTTGGGAGAAGGCAAGGTGGTCAGCCTGCTTCCGCTCAAGCAAGCCGTGATCGTGGACATCCCCGAACGCGGCCGCACCGAGTTCCTCAAACACGAGATCGAACCCTGGGACGAGCTGGAAGCCCTGCGCCGCAAAGCCCAGCAACCCTGCGAACGCCACGAAAACGGCGGCTGCGACTGCGGGCGGAAAGAAGCGGCGTGAGAAAGTTGCAACTCGTAGAGCGAGAATCGAGCATTGTGGCCGTAGAACGTAAGGCGTAATTCTCCCAACCCGAACTCAAAACCCGAACTCCCATGCCCGACTATCTTGCCGAAGCGCAATCCCTTTTTGAATACACCCGTCACCTGCGCCGGGATTTCCACCGCCACCCGGAGTTGGGTTTCCGGGAGGTGCGCACCGCGGGGATCGTGGCGCGTGAACTGAACGAACTTGGCCTGGAGGTGGCCAGCGGTGTGGCCGAAACCGGTGTGGTCGCGCTGCTGGAGACCGGACGCCCCGGCCCGGTCGTGTTGCTGCGTTTCGACATGGACGCCCTCCCCATCCACGAAGAAACCGGCGCGGAATACGCCTCCCAGACCCCCGGCGTGATGCACGCCTGCGGCCACGACGGGCACACCGCCATCGGCCTGACCGTGGCGCGGTTGCTACATGCGCACCGGCACGAACTGGCCGGTACGGTCAAGTTCGTGTTCCAGCCGGCTGAAGAGGGCCTGGGCGGCGCGCAGCGCATGGTGTCTGAAGGCGTTCTCGAAAACCCGCGGCCGGACGTGTCGCTGGCCGCGCACCTGTGGAACAGCCAGCCGGTGGGGTGGGTGGGCGTCACTCCAGGCCCGGCCATGTCCGGCGCAGAGTCCTTCACCATCCGCCTTACCGGGCGGGGCGGGCACGCGGCCATGCCGCACACAGCCATCGATCCGGTGCTGGCTGCCGCGCACATCATCACCGCGCTGCAAAGCGTCGTCTCCCGCAACGTCCACCCCCTGGAAGCCGCGGTGGTCAGCGTGACGCGCGTTCGCAGCGGGGAGACCATGAACGTGATCCCCTCCGCGGCGGAGCTGATGGGCACCATCCGCACGTTCAAGCCCGAAGTGCGCGCCCGCGTGCTGGGACGCTTCGAGCATCTCGTCGAAAACGTGGCTGCCGCGCTGGACTGCCAGGCTCAAGTCGAGCTGGATAACATGACCTTGCCGGTGGACAACGACCCGCAGGTGGCGGCCCGCGTGCAAAGCGTGGCCCGCACGTTGTTGCCGGAAGGCGAGCTGGAAACCGAACACCGTACCATGGGGTCGGAAGATTTCGCCTTCATGATGCAGGATGTCCCCGGCTGTTTCGTGTTCGTCGGTTCGGCCAACGCGGAGCAGGGATTGAACGCGCCCCACCACCACCCGCGGTTCGATTTCGACGAGCGCGCCCTGCCGCGCGCGGCTGGGCTGCTGGCCGCGGCCGCGGCCGATTTTCTACTGAATCCATGAGCACGGCGAACGGCCAGATTCTGCGCGTCCCCAAACCCCCCAAACGCGTTGTTTCCCTCGTCCCCTCCATGACCGAGAGCCTGTTCGACCTCGGGCTGGGGGATTCGCTGGTGGGGATCACGGATTATTGCGTGCATCCGGCGCAAAAAGTGGCCGGGCTGCCACGTGTAGGGGGCACCAAGAACCCGCGGCTGGAGGAAATCCGCGCCCTCGATCCCGACCTGGTGATCGCCAACAAAGAGGAAAACACCCCCGAAACCATTCGCGGCCTGGAAGCTGCGGGCCTCACCACCTGGGTCACGTTTCCTCAAACCGTGCGGCAAGCCCTGGAGACGCTCAATACGCTGATCGGTTTTTACGGCAGCCAGTCCGCGTTCATGATTTTGAAATCCCTGGAGCAGGCGGTGGACTGGGCCGAAGCCGCGGGGGGAGGGGCACGGGTGCGCTATTTTTGCCCCATCTGGTATGCGCAGACCTCAGCCGGGCAGCCGTGGTGGATGGCCTTCAATCGGGAAACGTATTCCCACGATTTGCTGGCACTTTTTGGCGGGGAGAACGTGTTTGCCGCGCGGGAACGGCGTTACCCGCTGGAGGCGGACATTGGGGGCGCGCAACCTGTGCCCGCGGGGGAACGGGACACGCGCTACCCGCGCGTCCCCCTGGAGGAGGTGCGCGCGGCCGCGCCGGAGTTGATTTTGCTGCCCACCGAGCCGTTCGAGTTCACACAACAGCACGCAGACGAGATCGCCCGCCTGCTGCCGGATTGCCCCGCGGTGCGCGCTGGCCGCGTGCATCTGGTGGATGGCAGCCTGATCACCTGGCACGGGACGCGCATCGCGCGCGCCTTGCGGCGTCTGCCGGAGTTGTTCGCGGGGGAAACGCGGGGGCAATAGAACGCGCGGCCTGATAGACGTGCATAACGCGAAGACGCCAGGGCGCAGAGAAAGCCCGGCAAAGCCGGTTGCCCCCGCTATTCGCAGCAGGGGCAACCCACCTTACGCTTTGCGCCTCATGGCCGCCCCGGCATCCACCAGGGTCCCCTCTCCCCTTCGGAATCGCAGCCGCCTCCCATCATCGGTCCCATACCGGGGTGCATTGGCCCCATTGGGCCGGCGCACTCTTCGGCCTGTTCCGCGATTTGGGAGAGCTGCTCTTCGTCCAGTTGGTCCCAATTGCGGATCAGCGCGACCAATGCGGCGATCTCCTCGTCGCTCAGTCTGCCGCCCCAGGCGGGCATGGCCGTGCCGGGCCTGCCGTTGGTGATCGTGGCTGCGATGGCCTGGTCGTCCAGGCGGGCGCGCAGCTCCTCGCTGTTGAGCGGCGGCGCGATGCCGCTGCCCTCCCCGGTCGGGCCGTGGCACGCAGAGCAGTTCTCGACGAACAGGGGGACGGCCTCCGCGGGTACCCCCGGAATCGAGATGTTAGCCAGCTCCTCGGATGGGACGTTGTCGCTGGCAGGGGGCGGCCCCTGGAAAGAGGGAATGGTCATGCAGGCTGAGAGAACGAAAGCGGATACAACCACGATACCCGCGGTGATGAGAATTTTTCCTTTTGTGCTCATTGTTCATGTCTCCAGTGGTGTTCAGGTTGGTCCGTGAAAATATCTCGGGGTCAGATCGCTCGCGTTGGCGAAGCACTACATCTCAGCATACACCGGAAACATAAAGAAACGAACAAGCGATCTTAAAGAATGTGTAAAGAGCAGTACTTACGCAGTTGGTGAACTCAAGTGCGGGTTTGGTGTCATTGCGAGCACCTGTAAGGATGCCGCCTGCCCTGAGCGCAGCGCAGCGAAGGGAAGCAATCCCTTACATCGTGGAGGGGATTGCTTCGGCGGGTATAACCCGCCTCGCAATGACGCCACAGGATAAACTGCGTAAGCTCTGTAAAGGGCTGCGGGATCATGCCGGGCGGTTGTCGCGCCATTGGTGGACGCTGGCGCGCAATTGCTGGGGACGGAAGTTATCCACGGGTCTTTCGCGCACGATGGCGCTCCGGTACACCAGCCCGCCCTGCGCCAGATCGAAATCCACCTCACCACGTGCGTTGACTACCTGGCTGTCCGCGTGCAGGGCGACCACTTCCGCGATAAACAGGCTGTGGGAGGGCAGTTTCACCGTTTGGATCACCTTACACTCCAGGTTGACCGGGCAATCGGCCAGTAAGGGGGGCTGCACCTGGTTGGCTGGTAAGCGTTTCAACCCGGTTTCCGCCCATTTGTCGATTTTTCGGAGGGTGGTGGCGCCCACGAAGTCGCACACGACTTCCATATCGGGCCAGGGGAGGTTGACGACGAACTCGCCATATTGTTCGATCAGGCCGTGGCTGGCGCGCCCGGGCCGGACGGAGATGCTGATCATGGGGGGCTCGGCATTGCAACTGGCGATACGGTTGAGGGTGATGACGTTGTTTTCTTCTCGGTTGCCGCATGTTACCAGCACGACAGGTACGGGGTATAACGTGGTGTTAGGGGAGATGAGAACCTTATCTGTCATTCGGTGTTTCTCCATATAGATTTTTTCATGTTCTACCATAAAACAGTAGTCCTGAGGAGGATGTTCTAGCTCTACAATTTCTTGTGCTATACTACGCTTATGGGCCGTTCGTCCCCTTCCAGATTGTCTCTACGCATTGCCCGATTACGTTGGCAGGCGCCGGTGTTGGCTTTCTTTTTGGTGCTTGTCCACCAGCTGATCGAGCACACCTGGCTGATGCACCTGCCGCGCTGGCAGCATTTCATTTCGCAGATGCTCTTCTACGGGTTAATTGGCCCCTCCCTGGCGTGGTGGGCGTTGACTTCCATCTATCGCAGCGTACAGGAGACCGAGAGGGCGGAACGCGCGCTGAAACAGACGCACGCCGCGTTGCAAGAGGCTAACCAGCGGCTGGAATTTTTGGTTCGCGTCAACCACCAACTGGCCGAAGCCGAAGACGAAGACGCGCTGATCGAGACTATCCTGGCCTTACCCTTGCAGGTGGTACCCGCGGTGGGATGTTCGCTGATCCGTTTCGACGAGAAGCAGCGCCCCGCGGCGGTGTTCCACCACGGGGATATGGCCTCGGAGGCTTTCGAGAATTGGAAGAAACACCTGGCAGCCAGCGAAACCCGGCAGCGGTGCCAACATTGCGGCAATGGTTGGGCGCTCAGAGCGGACACCTGCCCTTTGCTTGAGGTGCAAGACCCGCTGGAAGTTGGGGTAGAAAAGGTGTATTGCTTGAGACTGACCCGCGGAAAGCGCAATTACGGCGTGTTGAACATCTTGCTGGCAAATTCGGACAGCCCGGACGAGCGCCAACGAATCTTGTTGCACGCGCTGGCGCAAGAGATGTCCCTGGCGCTGGAAAGCATGTACCTGCGCTCGCGAGAGTTGGACACTCTCTATCATTTGCAACGCGTCCGCGAACCGGAAAACCTGCACAACGAACTGAACGGCGTTTTGGAACACGTGGTGGCCGCCCTGGAGATGGCGGGAGGTGTGCTGTTTCTGGCAGAGTCTGGGGAGCGACGATTGAAGTTTCTGACTCAGGCAGGGCAACCGCTGGGAGATGCGCTCGGTCTGGTGCGGGGCCTGGCAAACAGCGCCTTTGAGACCAGCACGCCGATTGTGATCAGCGATCTGGCGCAGCAGGCGGGCGGAAATAACGAGATTGGCTCGCTCTTGATCGCGCCGATGAACACAGAACAGGAGTTGTTGGGGTGTATGGCCTTGTGGTCTGCCGCGCCGCACACGTTTTCGCGGCGCCAGGTGCAGTTGGTAGCCGCGGTTGCGGGGCAGGCGGGGCTGCTGGTGGAGAATCACCGGTTGTACCTGCAAGCCGAGGGGCGGGTGGTGTTGTCGGAGCGCGCCCGGCTGGCGCGTGAGATTCACGACGGGCTGGCGCAAACGCTGGGGTACCTACAGCTGCGCATAGCCCAAATCCAGGCGTGGTTCGAGCGCGGCGAAAGCGAGCGTGTCCCCCCGGCCCTGGCGGAACTGCAAACCTTGATCGACGAAGCTTACACCGACGCGCGTGAAGCCATCGATGGTTTGCGCCTGCAACCCCGCGGGGAGGGGCTGCACGATTGGGTGCCGCAAGTTTTGTCGGATTTTCAGCATCTGAGCGGTATGGCGGTGACAACCAACCCGTTACCTGACATCGAGCTGCCGCTAGCAGTCCAGGTGCAACTGATTCGTATTCTCCAGGAGGCGCTTGGCAACGTGCGCAAACATTCGGGCGCCTCACGAGCCTGGGTTGACTGGCAACTGGATCAGGATTGGTTGACCTTGCGCATTGTGGATGATGGTTGCGGTTTCAACCCAGAGGACGTGCCGCGTGTTGCGCGGTACGGGTTGCGCATTATGCGCGAGCGGGCTGAGTTGTTGGATGCCGATTTTCAAATTGTCAGCCGCGCCGGGGAGGGCACCCAGGTGGTGTTGAGAATGCCGGTGCGCCGCCTGGTGGAGAGGCAGCTTCATGAGTGACTCTATCCGTATCATTGTGGCCGACGATCACGAACTGTTTCGCAGAGGGTTGGTGGAAATTTTGCGCGAGCAGCCGGATTTTGTGCTGGCCGGAGAGGCGAGCAGCGGGCCGGAGGCGGTGCGCCTCTACCGGGAACGCCAGGCTCACATTGCGCTGATGGACGTTCACATGCCTCAGGGGGATGGAATCGAGGCGGTGCGCCAACTGAAAGCGCAGGCAGGCGCGAAGGTGTTGATGCTCACCGTTTCGGACAAGGATCAGGACTTGATCGCTGCGCTGCAAGCCGGCGCGGATGGCTATTTGTTGAAGAACACCCGCCCTCAGGAATTGTGCCAGGCTATCCGGCAAGTGGTGGCCGGGCATGGTGCGCTCTCCCCGGAGGTGGTGCCTACCGTGATGCGGGCTGCCGCGCACTCGCGCCCCTCCACCTCTGGCGTGCGCTTGAGCGCGCGCGAGTATGAGGTGCTCACCCTATTGGCGCAGGGCGCGACCACCTACCAGATCGCTGCCGCGCTGGTCATCTCCGAGAATACGGTCAAAACCTATGTCAATCGCATTTTGAAGAAACTCAAGGCGGCCAACCGCGCCGAGGCGGTGGCTCGTGCAGCCTCGCTTGGGCTGCTCCATCGCACACGCTAATCAGGGGGTGTGCGGGTCATCCAAACGGGCGACAACATTTGTCGCCCGTTTTTCGATTCAAATTACACCGTCTGTCATCCAAAAATACACTACCGATTCGCTCATAAAACCTTTATATTTCATTAACAGTACTTACGCAGTTGAGACCTCACAGGTCTACTACCACACGATGCAGAAAGATTTTACCCAAAATAGATTGCACCCGGGCGTCTCCATGCACTTTGAGACCTGTGAGGTCCGGGTGCGACTTTTCAAGTGCGTAAGTTCTATCATTAACTTTTGTTCGTTTTGGCACCCTTACAGAGAGCGCGCCTATGTCCCCTACACATGTGCTCATCATCTCGCCGAATGCTCTCTTTCGGGAGGGGCTGAAGCGCATATTGGGTAAAGATAATGCGCTCATTTTGATTGGCGAGGCCTGCTCTCTGGACGAAGTGGACGAGCAAATACGTTACCGCGCCGATGTGGTGGTTGTCGAGCAGCAAGGAGACCCCGCCGCGCACTCTGAAATGCTCTCGCAGCTATTGACCACTCCTGCCGAGCAGGTGCGCATTGTCAGCCTCAATCTGGACGAGGAAGGTATGCAAATTTACCGCCGGGAGCATGTGGACGAGCCATCCGTCGAGCGGTTGATCAGCGTGCTCAAAATCGGCGACAGCATCCCATAACCGTGAAAGAGAAGTGCAACTTTGTTGAGAAGGTAACTGTTCGACTGCCAGTTACACACAGCAGGCACAGCGTTGCCCGGAGGATCTCAGCGTAACTTACCGGTTGAGCAGTTGCAAAAATTCTAAGCCCAATCTTGGAAGGAGGCAGAACATATGTCATGGATCAAAGGATTGATTTCTGGAATCGTCGGCTTTTTGATCGGCTATTGGCTGGTTGTCCTTTTGGGCGGCGCCCGCGGTTCCGACCTGGCCGTGGCAGTCGGCTACGCGTTTTTCTTTAGTGGCTGGCTGCTGGGCGTTGGTGTGTGGGACCACTGGGCGCGTGGTTGGTTCGGTTTGGAGAATAAGCCTACGCCCACCATGGAATCCCACGGCTGGAAACGGTATTTCATGTTTTCGGTGGATCACAAGGTCATCGGGGTGCAATATCTGGTGACTTTCGTGATTTTGTTCCTGCTGGCGGGTGCGTTTGCCATGGTCTTTCGTTTTGAGCTGATGCGGCCCGGCATGGATGTGCTCACCCCCAAACAGTACAACACCATCATGAGCACCCACGGCATTTTCATGATTGCGGTGGCGCTCTCTGCGGTGATCGGCGCGTTTGGCAATTATGTGTTGCCTTTGCAGATCGGCGCGGAGGACATGGCCTTCCCGCGCATGAACGCCCTCAGCTACTGGACCACCCCGCCGGTTGTGTTTCTGATCCTGGCGGCCAACTTCTTGCCCGCTAACAACTATGGCTTCGATTATGGCTGGACCGCCTACCCGCCCCTCAGTACCGGCATCGGCACCGGCAAACTGCTCGTCCTACTGGCGTTTATGACGTTGGGGTTCTCATCCGTTTTGGGTGGGTTGAACATTCTGGTGACCGTCATCCGATTGCGCGCCCCCGGAATGACCTGGGGCCGGCTGCCCATTTTTACCTGGAGCGTTTTCGGCACCTCCATCTTGAGCCTGATCTTCACCCAATTCGTTTTCACCGCTCTCTTGATGACCATTCTGGACCGTGCCATAGGAACGTCCTTTTTCGCCCCAGACCAGGGCGGTGGCGCGCTCCTTTACCAAAACATCTTCTGGATTTACTCCCACCCGGCGGTTTACGTGATGATCGTGCCGGGACTGGGAATCATGTTGGAGGTGATCACCCACTTTTCCCGCAAGCCGCTCTACGGCTACAAATGGGCTATTGGCGGTTTCTTCGGGATCATCTTCCTCAGCGCGACCGTTTGGGCGCACCACATGTTCACCAGCGGTATGCCCGATTGGATGACCGTGCCCTTCATGATCGCCACCGAGATGATCTCCATCCCGACCGGGCTGGTGTTTCTGGCCGCGTTGGGCACCATCTGGGGCGGGCGCCTGCGCCTGACCACCCCGATGCTGTTCGCGCTCGCGGTGGTGTTCAACTTCTTGATCGGCGGCATTACCGGCATCTTCAACGCAGATGTGCCCACCGATCTCCAGCTGCACGACACCTATTGGGTGGTGGCGCACTTCCACTACACCATTGTGGGTGGCGAAATCTTCGCGCTGTTTGCCGGTATCTACTACTGGTTCCCGAAGATCACCGGGCGCATGTATAACGAAAAACTGGGCAAGCTGCACTTTTGGTGGATGTTCCTGGGCTTCAATGCCGTGTTCCTGCCCATGTTCTGGCTGGGGTACAACGGTATGAACCGCCGCATCGCAGACTACATCCCCGAACTGGCTGGGGTGAACGCCTGGGTCAGCATGGCGGCCTTTTTCTTGGGAGGCAGCTTCCTGGTCTTCGTGTACAACATGGTGGTGTCCTGGGTGCGCGGCGAGAAAGCCGCCGACAACCCCTGGGAGGCGCGCACGCTGGAATGGCAGACTTCTTCGCCGCCCATTGAACACAACTTCCACGAGATTCCTACCGTGGTCGGGCACCCCTACGATTATCACGATCCGGAATCCCAACACGCGATGGTTCCCCACGCGCATCCCGCAGCGGCGGACTAATTATCAGGAGGACGAGATGAAAAATACACATTCTGGCAACGGCCTTTCGAGAGGGGTTCGCGTTTTTGGCGGTCTGTTAGTGCTCACCTTGCTCGAATTTTGGGTTGCCGTCGGGTTAGAGGACACGGTGCCCTCCCTGGCGTTGATCATGATCGCCAAAGCCGCACTGATTTTGGACTATTACATGCACATCCGAGCGATTGCTGACGGAGAAGGAGATCACTAATGTCTGTTTCCACCAGCGATTACAAATACCAGCTTGTCACCCGTAAGATCGGGTTGTGGCTCTTCATCCTGTCGGAGAGCATGATTTTCATTGCCTTGTTGTTCACTCGCTTTGTGATGCAGGGGGTCAACCGGCCGGAGGAGTTGAATCAAGAGCTGGGATTGGGCATTACCCTTCTGCTGTTGATCAGTAGTTTTACCGCCAACCGGGCAGAGGTGCTGATCTCGCGCGGGGATCAGCGCGGTTTTTTGCGCAATCTGGGGATCACCATCATCTTGGGGTTGGCGTTCCTGCTGATCGTGGTGTTGATCGAATGGCCGGAAGCGCGTCACTTCGCCCCCATCTCCACCGGCTATGGCACCCTGTTCTATGTGATCACCGGTATGCACGCCTTCCATGTCCTGACCGGCCTGATCGTGCTGGGAATCGCTTTTGTGCAGGGCAAGCAGGGACGCTATTCCGCCGAGGATTACTGGGGAGCGCAGGGCGGTATTATCTACTGGCACTTCGTAGATGTTGTCTGGGTTTTCGTATATCCTATCCTGTACTTGATGGGCCCATAATAGAAAGAGGAGGAAGAAAATGCGCAAAGACTTTATCAACGCCGGTATCCTGTGGTTTGCGCTGACGCTGATCGGGATGATATTGGCCCCTGCAATTGGGGATATGATGATACCGTACCTGGCCTCCGAGGAAGGAGAACTGATCGACGAAGCGTTGGAATTTCTGATCGTGATGTCCATTCCGGTCTTCACCTTTGTGGTGGCCGCGTTGGTATACAGCGTCTTCCGTTTTCGCGACCGCGGGGAGGCGAAGGTCACGGTGCCATCCGAACGCAGCGTGAGTACGGCGTACATGATCTGGTTGGGCGTCACGTCTCTGCTGGCGATAACTATCCTGGTGCATCCCGGGATCACCGGGTTGGCTGCCATCCGTGACCGACCTGTTGCCGATCTCGAAGTTGAGGTAGTAGCCGAAAAATGGAATTGGGATTTCACCTACCCGCAATACGGCATCACGCTACGCAACGCCACCGAGCTGGTGTTGCCGGTGGACACGCGCATTAAATTCAGCGTGACCTCTACCGACATCATTCACTCCTTTTGGATCCCGGCTTTCCGAATGAAGATCGATGCCGTCCCGGGGTTGGAGACGGTGATGTACGTCACCACCACCGAAACCGGATCGTTCGAGAGCGATGGTAATGTGCGAGTGCAATGTGCTGAGCTGTGCGGCACTGGCCACGCTCGCATGCGCACCTCATTGGTTATCTTAGAACGTCAGGAATTCGATGAATGGGTTGCGGCCATGTCTCAAATGGATATGAACATGGATATGGATATGAACAATCCAGGTGAGATGGACATGAACGACTCGGGTGAGATGGACATGAACGACTCGGGTGAGATGGACATGAACGACTCGGGCGGCATGAATATGAATGATTCGGATGAGATGGACATGGACAACGCGAATGCCAATGATGGCGAGTAGCGCACTCGACATCATGTCAGGGACCACTCACAAGCAAGGAGTCAGAACTATGAAAAGAAAATTGCAAATCATCCTCGTCATCACCGTTGCCGCGTTGTTGCTATTCGCCTGCGCTCCAGCCCCGGTTACGCCGGACCCATCTGGCGAGATCGTTATCGTGCAAATCGATCAGGAAGGCGCCATGCGGTTTTCGCCGGAAAACATCGTGCTCACCGCGGGCCAACCCGTGCGGCTGATCGTCCAAAACCAGGGAGAGAAAAGCCATGAGTTTATGATTGGCAGCGAAGTGGCCTACAGAAGCTCCGATGGCGCACCCATTGGGTTTGAGGACGACTTCTTCGAGGGCATTGATGTGGCCGGCAACATCACACTCGGACAAGGAGTGATGCTCATGGGTATAGAGGGTATGGAAGGTATGGACATGGGCGAAGGCATGGGCGAAGAAGGCATGGGCGAAGAAGGCATGGAAGAAGAGGGTGAAGAACATGGCGGCTTCATGCTGATGTCCAATCCCAGCAGCGGCACCACCATCCTGGAGTTCACCGTGCCGGAAGACAAAGTAGGCACCTGGATCATCGGCTGCTTTCTGGACAACGGCTCGCACTTCGAAGACGGGATGCGCGCCACGCTCACGGTAGTCGCTCCTTAGTCCTGGGGCCGCCCAAAAGTTACACCCCCTCACCAGGCGTGAGGGGGTGTTTTGGTGTGTAACCTCAGTTGCGGATAACACTCGTTTGTGTCATGGCGAGGGGCGAAGCCCTGAAGCCATCTCCTTCACAGCCCACGATGGGAGATTGCTTCGCCGCTATCGCGGCTCGCAATGACAACCGGGTAAAAAGCTTTCTTATCCGCAACTCAGGTTGTGTAGGGAGTGGCCGGCGATGGGTGCCCGATGAAAACGGTTCCCCGGCGAAAGTCAGTTGCGATACTTGACCGCGGCCTGCGCGGCGGCCAGCCGGGCGATGGGCACGCGGAAGGGGGAACAACTGACGTAGTTCAGCCCGATCAGGTGACACCACTCTATCGAGTCCGGGTCCCCGCCGTGCTCGCCGCAGATGCCGCACTCCAGGTCGGGCCGGGTGGCGCGTCCCTTTTCGACCGTCACCTTCATCAACTGTCCCACCCCGGCGCGGTCGATGGTCTGGAAGGGGTTGACTTCCAGGATGCCTTCCTCGATGTACTTGACCAGGAAGTTGCGTTCTGCGTCGTCGCGGCTGTACCCGAAGGTGAACTGGGTCAGGTCGTTGGTGCCGAAGGAGAAGAACTCGGCCACCTCCGCGATCTGGTCTGCGGTCAGGCCGGCGCGCGGGATTTCGATCATAGTGCCGAATTTGTACTCGAACTGCACGCCTTTTTCTTCCATCACCTTTTTGGCGATCTCTTCCAGTTTGGGTTGGATGACTTTCAGCTCGTTGACGTGGCCGGTGAGGGGGATCATCACCTCGGGCTTGGGTTCGAAGCCGCGCAGCTTGGCGTCGGAGGCGGCCTCGAAGATGGCGCGCACCTGCATGGAGACGATCTCCGGGATCATCACGCTCAGGCGCACCCCGCGCAGCCCCATCATCGGGTTGCTCTCGTGCAGGGCCTGGATGCTGGCGAGCAGGTGCTCTTTTTCTTCGTCCGGCTGGCCTTTGAGGCGCGCGGCAATCACTTCTTCGAGCAATTCGTGCTCGTCGGGCATGAACTCGTGCAGCGGCGGGTCGATCAGGCGGATGATGACGGGCAGGCCGCTCATGGCCTCGAACAGGCCGTCGAAATCCTGCCGCTGGAAAGGCAGCAGTTTGTCGAGCGCGGCCTGGCGGGTTTCCAAATCATCCCCGGCCAGGATCATTTGCTGCACGATGGGCAGGCGTTCCTGCTCGAAGAACATGTGCTCGGTGCGGCACAGGCCGATGCCCTGCGCGCCATAGGCGCGGGCGCGGCGGGCGTCTTCAGGGTAGTCGGCGTTGGCCCACACCTGCAAGCCGCGGGTCGGCCAGCCTTCGGGCGCGGTGCGGATGCCATCCACCGCCGCGATCTCATCGGCCCACCCCAGCAGGGTGAGCAGGTCGGTCTGCTCCTCCAGTTTGGGCGCGATGGTGTCGATCTGGCCGACGTACACCTCCCCGGTAGTGCCGTCCACCGAGACGTAATCGCCCTCTTCGACGGTGATGCCGTTGGCGGCCATGCGCCGGTTTTCCAGGTCGATGCGCACCGCGGAGGCCCCCACCACGCAGGGCACGCCGAACTGCCGGGCGACCACGGCCGCGTGCGAGGTGGCCCCGCCCTCGCTGGTCAGGATGCCTTTGGCGGCCAGCATCCCGTGAACGTCGTCCGGTTTGGTGAAGGGGCGCACCATGATCACGTCCTGGCCTTCTTCTTTGGCCTTGTGTTCCGCG
>JALUWE010000520.1 GCA_027019845.1 Anaerolineales bacterium
GCAGCTACCCCCCCGGCGCAGACCCGCTCTACCTCACCATCCCGGCCTTCATCGGCCTGCACCAAAACGGCAGCTACCTGCTCTTCCACGAAAACTCCCACGACGGCGAAATCGAGTTCCAACCAGCCCCCACCAGTTTCCACCAGGCCACACCAGCCCCCACGAGTTCCCACCAGACCACACCAGTTCCTACGAGTTCCTACGAGTTCCTACGAGAAACTCAGGGAAACTCTGGGAACTCTGGGAACTCTAGGAACTCTGGGAACTCCGGGAACTCTGGGCACTCGTCGCGGATTGCTTTCCGCGGCGGCGCGCTGCGCGCCTATTTCATCCCCGGTGACCTCCCCCGCCTGCTGCAACGCTACACCAGCCTGACCGGCCGCGCGCCCCTGCCCCCGCGTTGGGCACTCGGCTTCCACCAGTCCCGCTGGGGCTACAAATCCGAAGCCGACATCCGTGAAGTGGCCGCAGGCTACGCCCGCCACGACCTGCCCCTCAGCGCCATCCACCTGGACATCGACTACATGCGCGGCTACCGCGTCTTCACCGTAGACCAATCCCGCTTCCCCGACCTCTCCCGGCTGGCCGCAGACCTGGACGCCCAGGGCGTCAAACTGGTCGCCATCCTCGATCCGGGAGTGAAACGCGACCCGGACTACGACGTGTACCGCCAAGGCCTGGCCGAAGATGTGTTCTGCAAACTGCCGGGCAAACGCGCGCCGCTCGCCACCCTGGTATGGCCCGGCTGGTGCGCGCACCCGGATTTCACCAACCCGAAAACGCGGGCCTGGTGGGCGCGCTACTACCCGCGGCTGCTCGACCAGGGCATCGCCGGTTTCTGGCACGACATGAACGAACCGGCCGCGTTCGCCAGTTGGGGAGAGCTGACCCTGCCGCGCCCCGCCCGTCACGATCTGGAGGGCCGCGGCGGCGACCACCTCGAAGCCCACAACCTGTACGGGTTACTGATGAACCGCGCCGGATTCGAGGCCCTCCGCCAGCACCGCCCGAAAAATCGCCCCTGGCTGCTCTCCCGCTCCGGCTGGGCCGGCAACCAGCGCTACGCCTGGAACTGGACCGGCGACAACCAGAGCACCTGGCACTCCCTGCGCGCCACCATCGCCACCGTGCTCAACCTGGGGCTTTCCGGCATCCCCTATTCCGGGCCAGACATCGGCGGCTTCAGCGGCGAACCAGACGCAGAACTGTTCACCCGCTGGTTCCAGATGGCCGCGCTGATGCCCTTTTTTCGCGTCCACTCCGCGGTGGGCACCCCGCCACGCGAACCCTGGCGTTTCGGCGAACCCGCCCTGAGCATCTGCCGTGAATTTCTGCGCCTGCGCCAGCAGCTCATGCCCTACCTGTACACCCTGGCCTGGGAAGCCAGCCAGACCGGCGCGCCCCTGCTGCGCCCGTTGTTCTGGATCGACCCGCACAACCCCAAACTGTGGGCTGTGGACGACGCCTTTCTGCTCGGCAGCGATCTGCTGGTCGCGCCCGTGCTCGAACCCGCCGCGCGCACCCGGCGCATCCGCCTGCCCGCCGGACGCTGGTACAACTTCTGGCGCGACGACGTGCTGGACGAGAGCGATTCCGTCGAGACGCGGCTAACCCCCGAACGCATCCCCATCCTGGCGCGCGGCGGCAGCATCCTGCCCCTGGAACGCGGGGAGGTACTGGCGCTGCACATCTACCCCGACCGGGACGGCTGCGCGCGCGGGGCGCTGTACTCCGACGCGGGGGACGGGTACGCCGCCTGGCGCGTGGACCGCTTCGAGGTCAACCGGGAGCCCGGCGCATGGGTGCTCAGCCGCAGCAGCGAGGGGGATTTCCCCTTCCCCTACGCGGCCATCGAGGTCCACCTGCACAACACCGCCTGGCCGAAACGCGTCCTTTCCCCGACTTTTGCCCGCGTCGAGTGGTAAAATCAAGACCCCAACGATTTACGAATAAGTTGGGGCCGGTCAAAAGCAACATGTCTCTGCAACTCGAAACCCGCCTGCAAGGCTCTGCCCTGTTCCGCTTCGTCCAGGAGCTTTTTGGGAATTCAATACGCTTTCCCATTGCCAATGTGATCTTTGAAGTCCTGGTCGAAGGGCCGCAATACCTGCGCGCCTTCGATCTGTACGTCATCCTTCCGGCGGGTTTCATCCAGGCCTATTGGTTGAGCCGCTGGCAGGTCACCGGCCGCCCGCGCCGCTTTTGGGGCAACCTGATCGGGCCTTCCATCTATACGGCTGTCGAAGTATCCATCGAAGGATTGGATTTCTTCGCCGAGTTCAACCACATTGCGTATTGGGGGTTCTCGATCCTGATCGGTTTGCTCCAGACATCCCAACCCATCTTACCGCCTGCCCTCCGCGAGCTGGTGTCCATTCTGGAGGGCATCATCCGCGCCAGCATCCTGCTGGCACTATACATGGCTTTCGAGGCTGCAACCACCACTCACGGCTACACGCTGGAGACTTTCTTCACCGACGACAGCCATATCTTCATCACCCTGGCGATTCTATTGCTCGGCCTCAGCAGCGGCATCAGCAACACCATCATCCAACGTTACCTGGCTTTGCTACGAGATACCTCCGCGCAACTGAAAACCTATTCCGAGTGGCTGCTAGGCCGCTCCCTGTTGGAGCAGTTGGTGAACAGCCCGGCGGCCCTCTCCACCAAACGCCGCGAGCGCACCGTGCTGTTCATGGACATCCGCAACTTCACCCGCTGGAGCGAGGCACACCGCCCGGAAGAAGTAGCCGCCATGCTGACCGAGTACTACCGCATCGCAGAGACCGCTCTGTCGCCACAGGCCATCAAGCTCAAATTCTCCGCCGATGAGGTGATGGGCATCTACGCCAATCCCCCAACCGCATTGCAAGCCGCGATCACCCTACAGGAACAGGTCAACCGGTTTTTGCAAACCCACCAACTGGGCGCCGGCATCGGGCTGCACACCGGACTGCTGGTCGAGGGGCTGCTGGGCGGCAAGAGCGTCAAGTTCTACGATGCCATCGGCAGCACGGTGAACATCGCCAAGCGCATCGAGAGCGCGGCCGGACCCGGCGAGATGCTGCTGTCAGAAAAAGTCAAGTCACAGGTCGATCAGGCAGCCCGGTTTGGCGCGGCGCGGCGCATCCAGGTCAAAGGCAAAGAAGAACCCCTGATCGTCTTTCCCCTACAAACCAACTCGCGACTCGCGCCAAACGCTTGACAAACCCCGGCAGATTCGGGTATCATCCTACCAACAACCGAAACACAAAGGCTGTGAAGAGGAAGAGTACGCGCTGAAACGGTTGCACAGAGAGCGGCCGGTTGGTGAAAGTGCCGACAACACGCCAGCGCCGAATGGGCCTCGGAGCCGCAGGGCGAACGTTCCAACCAGTAGCCCGCGCCGGAGTTGCGCTCCGTTAGCAAAGCAAGGGTATAAGTGATTTAGTAATTAGTTATTAGTTATTAGTAATTGGTTATTAGATTACCGTACCCTACTGAGTGAGACTGGCTCATCTTCTTCCCCGTCGTCGCACCGGCGGGATTTTTGGTTAATGGGCTGGTCTAACCAGGGTGGCACCGCGGGAGCCCGCTCTCGTCCCTGTGACGAAAGCGGGCATTTTGATTCACTCGAAAGGAGCACACCATGTTGAAACCCTACATCGCCAAAACCATCAACCGCCAAAACCTGACCGCTGCCGAAGCCGAAGAAGCTATGCGCATCATCATGAGCGGCCAGGCCACCCCCGCGCAGATCGGCAGTTACCTGACCGCGCTGCGCATGAAAGGCGAAACCGTCGCAGAGATCACCGGCAGCGCGGCCGCCATGCGCGCGGTGGTCAAACGCGTCGCGCCGCGCCTCAACGGCCACGCGCTGATCGACACCGCCGGCACCGGCGGCGACGGCTCGCACTCGTTCAACATCTCCACCGCGGCCGCCTTCGTGATCGCCGGCGCGGGCCACAAAGTCGCCAAACACGGCAACCGGGCCGCCTCCTCCCGCTGCGGCAGCGCAGACGTGCTCGAAGCCCTGGGCGTCCGCCTCGACCTGACCCCGCAACAGGTGGCCGCCTGCATCGACGAAATCGGCATCGGCTTCATGTTCGCGCCCAAATTCCACCCGGCCATGAAACACGCCATCGGCCCGCGGCGCGAGCTGGGGCAGCGCACCATCTTCAACCTCCTCGGGCCGCTGACCAACCCCGCCGGCGCCACCCACCAGCTGATCGGCGTGTTCGACCCCGCGCTCACCCAACCCCTGGCCGAGGTGCTGGGCGAACTGGGCGGCAAAGCCGCGCTCGTCGTCCACGGCGCGGGCGGCCTGGACGAGCTGACCACCCGCGGGCCCAACAAAGTCAGCCACCTGCGAAACGGCCGCGTGCGCACCTACCAACTGGACGCCCGCAAGCTAGGCCTGCGGCCCCACAACGGCGAGCTACGCGGCGGAGACCCGGCAGAAAACGCAGCCCGGATGCGCGCCCTGCTCTCGGGCCGGGAAACCAGCCCCCTGCGCGACGTGGTGCTGCTCAACGCCGCGGCCGCCCTGTCCGTCGAAAGCGGCGACCTGGAATCCGGCCTGCACGCGGCCACACGCTCCCTCGAAAGCGGCGCGGCCCTCGAAAAGCTGGAAGCGTTGGTTGAATGGAGTAAGAAGTAAGGAGTAAGGAGTAAGGAGTAAGGAGTAAGAAGTAAGAAGTAAGAAGTAGGGAGTAAGGGCGCGTCGCACGTCTGACGTACACAGGGAAACAGGTAGATAGGTAGACAAGTCACACCTGACACCCGACACCTGACGCCCGACACCTGACACCCGACACCTGACGCCTGACACCTGACACCCGACACCTGACGCCTGACACCTGACACCTGACACCATGAGCCTCCTCCACGAAATCTTCGCCCACAAACGCCGCGAACTGGCCGCGCGCAAAGCAGCCCGCCCCCCGGCATCCCTGGAACGGGACCTGGCCGCGGTCGCCGTACCCCCGGCCTTCATCCCCGCCCTGACAGCCCCCCATTCCCCCGCGCCCCGGCTGATCGCGGAAGTCAAACACCGCTCCCCCTCCAAAGGCGTGCTCCGCCCGGACTTCGACCCCCTCGCGCTGGCGCGCACCTACGCCCAACACGGCGCGGCGGCCATCTCCGTGCTCACCGACGAAAAATACTTCGGCGGCTCGCTAACGCACCTGCGCGACATCGCGGCCATATTTCAGCACAGCGATAACAATCCGCGTTCATCCGCGTTCATCCGCGTCCCCATTTTGCAAAAGGACTTCATCTTCGACCGCTACCAACTGCTCGAAGCCCGGCTGAACGGGGCCAGCGCGGCCCTGTTGATCGCCGCCATGCTCGAACAAAACACCCTCCGCCGCCTGATCCAGGCGGCCGCGGAACTGGGCCTCACCCCGCTGGTCGAAGTGCACACCCGCGCGGAATTGGAGCGCGCCCTGAACGCGGGCGCGGCGGTGATCGGCATCAACAACCGTGATTTGCACACCTTCACCGTAGACCTGCGCACCACGCTCGAACTGCGCCCCCACATCCCGCCCGGCGTGGTGGTGGTCTCGGAAAGCGGCATCCGAACGCGCGCCCACGTGCGCCAACTGGCCGCAGCCGGGGTGGACGCCATGCTGGTCGGCGAAAGCCTGGTCACCGCGGCAGATGTAGGAAAACGTCTGGCTGGTCTCATTGGTCCGACTGGTCTAAGCGGTCTAACTTGTCTGACTGGTCCGACAAATCAGACAAGTTAGACAAGTAAGACAAATTCGACCAATCAGACAAGTTAGACAAATCAGACAAATCAGACGAAACATGAAAATCAAAATCTGCGGCATCACCACCCTGCAAGACGCGCTGGCCGCCATCGAAGCCGGGGCCGACATGCTGGGGTACAATTTTTACCCGCGTAGCAAACGGTACATCACGCCGGAAGCGTGCGCGGAAATCCAAAACGAGCTGGCGCGGCGCAACCTGGCCGTGGTTGCGGTGGGCGTGTTCGTCAACGCTTCTCGCCAGCACATTTTGCACACCATGACCCGCTGCAATCTTGGCTATGCGCAGCTCTCCGGCGACGAAAACCCCGACTTCCTCGCCCGCCTCTCCGCGCCATCCTTCAAAGCCATACGCCCCCTCCCCTCCGCCGACCCCCTGCCACAGGCCAGCCCTTTTGCCCGCCCCACCGCCCCGGCCCTGTTGGTCGATGCCCACCGCCCCGGCCAATACGGCGGCACCGGCCACCTGGCCGACTGGGAGGCCGCAGCCGCGCTCGCGGCCCGCTACCCCCTCCTGCTCGCCGGTGGGCTGACCCCCGAAAACGTCCGCGCCGCGGTCGAGCGCGTCCAACCCTGGGGCGTAGACGTGGCCTCCGGCGTGGAAACCTCCCCAGGCCGCAAGGATGCGGGTAAAATGAGACGGTTTGTGGAGGGAGTAAGGAGTAAGGAGTAAGGAGTAAGAAGTAAGAAGTAAGAAGTAGGTGTCAACCTTCAGGACATCGTGCACAGGGGTAGCACCTTAACAACCGAAAAAACCTTCAGGACATCGTGAACGGGCGTAGAAGGGGTGTCAGCAACCTGTTGAGCAGACGCCGGTGGCGGGGTGGG